>NZ_MVFZ01000019.1:0-124979 GCF_002042945.1 Citrobacter sp. A316 | reverse complement strand
TTTCCAGCGTGAATATGATAATGGCTGCGCTGATAGGGTTATTAATAAAATTAATTCACTAAAAGATAAAGGTGTAATTGATAAAGGAAGTCGTGTTATTTTCAAGCCTCATCCGATTAATCATCCGGACAATATAAATAGGATAGCAAAACACATTGGTGATGATGTTTTTGTTGTTCCAGCATCGATTCCTTTTGAATTTTTTATAATGGCTGGAATTATCCCGAATAATATAATTGGTGTTTTTAGTACATTAATGCTATTGGTTCCTAAAGAAAACATTAAATATGTTATTTTTGATGCGAAAGATCATAATGAAGCAATGAAAAATCCCATGCTTCTGAATCTGATAAATAATAATCTCATAGAGGAAAGTAAAGTTTTTGGTTGGACAGACTGATGAACATTTCTCCTTAGAACGAGCATTTTAGTAAGTGAGTTATCGGCATATGCCGAGACGATACGCTTAATATATGCGCGCCATCATATGGTGGTGCTATCATTGATGTTACTGTTGCTCGTGTAATTATCACGCCCTGTGTTTTTTTAATTTTATCAATACGTTGTCTATCAAGCGGAAAATGAATTTCCGCTTGATAGAAGGCAATGTATTCTTAGTTTTGTACTATGAAACTACATATTCCTGCGCTGGACTGCTTTAATTATCCCTTTAGAGCTATAGACTGTCACAATGGTCATAATATTTCTTTATTAAAATAGACCCACTCACGCAACTCCTGAATGCTCATCCAGTCGTATTCGCTGTTCATCTTTATAGCTTTTAGCCATATCCCATTGTTTCATTGTTATTGTCGCGCTGATGTATTAGTGCCCTGAAGCAAATAGCTTTTCCCGCAGGCTATGCAATAACACATTCTCTCTATGGCTATTTTTATTCTCCATTGCATCACAGATTTCCCGTGCAGCTCTTTCTCCTGCTTTGCCATCCATAAAGGCATCACAGTAGTGGTGGCGAATTTCTTCTAATGATGTTGCCAGCGAAGCCCAGTCGTACGTCGGGGAAAGGACAGCCCGTAGGGCCTGGATATCTCCGGCGACGGGGAGTAGATCGCGAATACGTTGTTCGGCACTGTGTGGTGTGGAAAAGCTCTTCTGGCCGTCCAGCAGAGAAGGCATTTCAGGCCAATTGAGTAAAATGATGCGTTTATTCATATGAATAGCGTCGAAGATAAATCCACTGTTGTCGGTCAAGACATAATCTGCCTGAACAAGCATTGGAATTGCATGTTCGGGGGCATGGATTCTTTTCTTTAAGTATCGTTGAGCCAGTGCTAAAGATCCCGCTTCTTCCGCTCTAAAACAGGTACCGTGATGTAGTTTAGTTACAATATTAAAATCATGGCTGAGACGACCAAGTGCTTCTGCCCAGTGTGGGATTGAACTTAATACACCGTATGTCGGAGCGTATAAAATTGTCGGTTTTTTCTTATCCAGATGCAGGCATTCAGGTAGCGAAAGATCGCAACTACCGTTTTGCCACTCATCGAAGCGAGGATTACCGACGGCGATCGCGCTACCGCCAATGTTCAGTGCTTGTTGGCTATAGTGGCTGTAGCAAAGAATACGGTGGTAAAAGGTATTCCACCAGGCGTGGTTCCATTCTTCTTTTGCTAAACCGTACATAGCTCGAATATGAATATCTGAAAGCCCGTTGATTGCAGGGGTATAATAAGGGCTGATGAGGCATTTATAACGCTGGCTGCGATCTGTCATGTCTGAAAGGAGAATTCCACCCAGTGCGGGATCGTTAATCTTCTTGAGCGTCGCCAACATTTCATCTAGAAATGCTTTGTTACTACGGTTGTTTACCAGTAATGAGCAGGTATGGCCCATTTTCTGTAGAGCGTTTATGATGGGGCGATAAACTGCGTAATGGAGTGACGTTTCCATATAAAACCCAATAGCACCATTGTTGGATAATATTGGTTGTGTTTTTTTTGCCAGGTGTATTTGCTTACTAGCTGGTGATTTATTAATTTTATTAAAGTAAAAACCAATATTATCGGTCTCTTTTTTCTCAATATCACTGTACCCTGCCCGCTGATAGCAGATGCTTGGGTAACAGGCTAACCATTTCCCTGTATGCAGCAACGGCTGCCATTGTTCTTCGGGCGTAGCAGAAAGATCATCTGACATCTGTTGCGCCAGCGTGGCATAATATTGACTGTTAACCAGATACGCGCAAACTTTCTGGCAGTCCCGGGCATGAACCATCCCTTCCCGGCTTTTTAGCACCGAACCTTGTTTAATCTGCCCGCCCA
This sequence comes from Citrobacter sp. A316, assembly GCF_002042945.1. Classification (NCBI taxonomy): domain Bacteria; kingdom Pseudomonadati; phylum Pseudomonadota; class Gammaproteobacteria; order Enterobacterales; family Enterobacteriaceae; genus Citrobacter; species Citrobacter sp. A316. The sequence continues at coordinate 122,697 of NZ_MVFZ01000019.1, read as the reverse complement.
GAATAATCACTTCCCAGGGAAGCTTAGTTAACGTCCCCAGAAGAGTACTTAAGACGCGGGTATGCTTTTCCTGTTTCAGGATAACGCAGTCATCTTCTAACAACAGGTAATTCTTCCAGCCTTTTTGCTGTGCTATTTGTAGCGCTTGCAAGTGCGAATGACGGCGGCCCAACTGGCCATTGGTTTCTTCGCAGGCGGCAAGACGGGTGATCTTTTCTGTCGGAACGTTCAGTTGCGCCAGTTCCTGTTGGATCTGACTCAGACGATCGGTTCGTTTATCCAGGTTGATGACGATGATCTGATCGATGGCATCCCACTGCATCGGTGAGTTGTGCGTGGCATTATGTAGACTTTGATACCAGTTGTTGAGCATGGGATCGGCAACCCACTGTTCAATGTTCCCCTCTAAAGGTTCACTTGAACCGAGGACAAAATCTTTATCAAAGGTGTTCTGGCTGTGCGATACACAGATAATTGTCCGTTCCCCAGGTAACTGGAGCGGCTCAACGGTGAATTTATTGGTGAACCCTTCTTCTTCGCCTAAATTGCATTCATCAACGTAGCGGTGTTTTTTCAAATAATTACGGTGATAGCAAAATGTCCCGTTCAAAATATGTCTTTTGCCGAAAGAACGCGTTTCAAAGATACGATTAATATGGCTATACCAGATTGGAATCTGATCCGAACCTGAAATTAACGCCCGGTGGCGCAGCATCATCTCAATGGTGTAAGAGATTTTATCTGATGGGTAATAGTCGTCATCATCCATACAAAGTATGTACTCACCGCGTGCAAGCTCATTGAGCATATTGCGTTTTCTGCCCAGGTCGAGCTTTTCCGGGTGATAGATATAGCGGATGTTGAATTTCTCTGGGTGGTTTTGCGTCAGCCTGTCGATGATCGATTGATGGCTCTGCGGTGAATCATCGAGGATCACCAGTTCCCGACGGTCGGCGGGATAATCCTGATACCGGTACATGTACAGTAAATAAGGTAAGAAGGCACCGCGGTTCCACGTGGGGGTGACGACGCTGACAAACGGTTTTTCACGACCCGTATCCAGTGTTTTAACAATACCGGGTAGGCCTGGGCGAGTTTTAGAGGGTTCAGACATGTTGATGTGTATTCGCGCTTCGAAAGGGCCGGATGTTCACCCGACCAACAGGGGCTAACGGGTAAGCAGGGAGAATGCAGAGAGCAAAGGCTCTCCCGGCATAATGCTCAGAATGTGTTCACGTATTGATGTGGCATCATCGCTGCTGCGCCACTCTTCAAACATGGCGAATAGCGCATAGATATCCTCAGGATTCAGCAAGGATTCATCCATCGTCCACAGGCAAAGCATGGTTCGGATCATAAAGAAGTCGCAGACAAGCTCAAAATAGCGCTGAATGACACCTTCGCTGTCATGTTGCGGGAACATGTCATGATAGAGCCGGTAGATCAGATAGTTACTGAAGATCCATGCGTCCTGCGCGAAGTACGCTGCGTGTGTATTAAGCCACTGATCCTGCAATTGCTGTTGGAGTAAGGCTTCACTGTTCGCATCCTGTAGCATCAGCAGGCTGACCTGGAGAGGTAATGTGAGTTTACGCGTACTTTCCGGCAGATGATCCCAGTTGAATTCACAACTGCCCATACGGGTAATTAATTCACGCTGTAGTTGGGGCAGGCTTGGTAATTGTGCAAACTGATCCTGCAGTTTTCCTTCCTGTACATGGCCTGCGAGGATTTGCGGCAACGACGCCAGTTTTTCCAGCACCGCTTCGCTATCGCCAGGGCACTTCTCGGAAAAAGAGAGCATGATGCCCAGCGCATACAGGCGCAGCTCCGGCGATAATCCTGGAAGAGTGACGGTATTCAGAGCGGATTGATTTAATACCTGATCGCGTGGGGCTAATGCCCGGCTGTCTGGATCGGCCGCACATTTTGACGTATGCAAGACAAAAGCTTCCGGATCGCTTAATGCAGCCTGACAGCTGGCAGGATCGGTTAAGACCAGACTCTGACGAACTTCCGTTTTCCAGCGCATTTTGACCAGTAAAGCGGAATCCGGATGGTGGGATAAAAACAACCGGACAAAGTCGGGTTCGTAGCAATCAATCATACTCATAACGTGTTCTCAGCAATCCCAATATTCAAATCTGACTGATATCTTGCAATATCCATGCCTGAATTTTATTTTTAATCATATCAGTGGGTTGGGTGTTGCGCGGAAAGCGAGTTTCCGCAGCAAGGAAGGAAATTTTAACGGTGATAGATGAAATCTGGCTCCGTACCTAAAAAAGCCTGAATAAATTCATACTGACGGATCAGCAGATCGCCATTTTTTTCGTTGTACGCCTTGCAGCGTTTCGCTTTTTGCTCAAGACTTTGCCACCAGCCCTCTGCGGCATTTTTCTGTACGCCAGGCAACCAGCTAAATACCTGCTCCATCCCTGCACGATCGATGCTCACGCCCAGCAGTTGTAGGATCGTTCGGCGCTGCTGGCTGCTGTTTTGCAACTGTTCATAATGCTGTTGAATGGTTTCATTGACCAACAGCAGCTCTTCACTGGCACGGCGAATCATACACAGACGTTGTTGTTCTAACTGTTGTCTGAGCGCGTCATACCGCGTTCCGTCTTCACGGATGCCCTGAAGTAGAGTTTTGACCTGCTGTAGCCTGGTACTCACTGTTGTAGCCTCTTATTTCTGGAAAAAGCTGAGCATGTCCCCAGCCAGTTGGTCGGTATCAACCTGCATGTCGCCTGAGGCCAGCATGGCCTGCATTTGCGCTACTTTGTCGTAATCAACGTCACTTTGCGTATCGCTGTTCAGCGTTTGCTGCGCCGTTTGCAATCCCGCCTGAGTAATATCGTCGGCTGAAAGCGTCGTGGCGCTGGACATACTCGTCTGCGCGCTGCTCTTGTCTGAACGCGCCTGTTCGGTTGTCGATGCAGGGCGATTGCCTGGCAGAGTCGGGGTAATTTTCATAGCAACCTCGTACATATTCCGTGGGGTTGGTTATCTGTTATTGGTTAAAAGCGACGGCAATAGAAGAAAACTTTAATCCCATCACAAAAAATCCCCTCACTGCTCAGCCGTCAGCGTGGTGACCACGCCGGTATCGTCTACCACGCCGCTAATGATCCGTTGGCTGCTGCTGTTACGAATTTTTATCACTTCTCCTTTGCGACCATTCTTCAACGCCACACCCGGCATTGAGGCGGTAATCCCGTCCATGTGGGAGACGATCATCACCGGCTGGTCGCGTTTAACTAATACGGGCTGAACCAGCTCGTTACGGGTAATCGGTTTACCTGGTTGCAGAGCGCGCTTGCTGGTGAGACCAATCGCCTCATCCGGATTTGTCATCAATCCTTCCCGCTGGTTGTTGATATTAAATTTTTTAAGCTGCAGGTCATCGGCGGTGATGACCGTATCTCGGGCAATTAACGACTTTGGCATTACCACCGGAATTGACACGTCGGGACGCACAGCAACGTTATATTGCCAACCCGCGCTGCCAGGGCAGCTCACCACAAAGTTCATTCGCGTCAGAGCCATCTCCGGGGAGGTGCTGGAGGTGACATGGGGGGCTATTGCGCATAGTGCGCTGGTGCTGACGGCGGAGGGAATATAGATATTAAACGTGTAGCGATAGTCCTGCCACTGCCGTTTGTTCGCCAGCGCGTCAATTTCATGACTGGCGGCATTGAGGACCAGTGCGTTGATCTGTTCCCGGGCGCTGTGCTGAATGGGATGGACTGCGGCATGCACGGGTAAGACGCAGCATAAAGCCAGCAATATTTCCGCGGCAAAGGGGAAAGAAGGCTTCCTTACATAGGAGGGGAGTTTCATAAAGTCATTTCTCATCAATCACTTAAAAGTTGGCATATATATTGCTAATAACAGCGATATCTACGCAGGAGTGATGCAAGAAATGGGAATCAGTTTTCAGCAGGCATTGGGTGTACATCCGCAGGCAGTGAAGTTACGTCTTGAGAGGACCGAGCTACTGACCGCGAATCTGGCAAACGTCGATACACCAAATTTCAAAGCTAAAGATATTGATTTTGCCGCTGAGATGCAACGGGCAAGTCGCACAAATGTGCTGCCCGAGGCTGACGTGAAATACCGTGTGCCGATGCAGCCCTCAGAGGATGGCAATACCGTAGAGCTGAATACCGAGCAGGCCCGGTTTTCACAAAATAGTATGGATTATCAAAGTAGTCTGACCTTTTTGAACCTGCAACTTAGCGGTATCAAAGAGGCCATTGAAGGGAAATAACCATGTCGTTTACTGATATTTACCAGATTTCCGGCTCAGCGATGACGGCGCAAACCATCCGCCTGAATACCGTCGCCAGCAACATGGCGAATGCGGAATCTCCCGCCAGCAGCGAGGCGCAGGCCTATAAGGCGCGTAGCCCGGTTTTTGCCGCGGTTTACAACAATAGCCTGACAGGTGGGCATAACCGCCATGCCATTGATGGCGCCAGCGTACAGGTACAGGACGTCATGCAAAGTGGCGGGGCGGTGAAGCGTTATGAGCCGCACCACCCGATGGCGGACCAGAACGGTTTCGTCTGGTACCCGGACGTCAATGTGGTCGAGCAAATGGCTGACATGATGTCTGCGTCACGTGATTTTGAAACCGACGTTGATGTACTGAATAACGTCAAAAGTATGCAGCAAAGCTTACTCAAACTGGGAGAAGTGTAATGAATACCCTGGCTCTGTATGCCCAATCTCAGGCGCTGGCTTCTTCTCAGGAGAAGACGGCGGCTGTTGCTGAAAATAACGTCGGCGCCACGGCGCAAAGCACTACTGTGGGAGACAGCAGTTCTTCTGCCACGTCGTCAACGACGGATACCAGCGACACGGCTAATACCCCAACGACGACGGTATCGACGGAAACCTCAGGGGTGGAAACTTTCCTGACCTTGTTTGTTGCGGAAATCGAAAACCAGGATCCAACCGATCCTACCGACCCTACGGCCTATATTGACCAGCTTTCTTCCATGGCGCAGGTGGCGATGATGGAAGAGATGAGCGTTCAGGCCAATACCAATGCTGTGCTGATGAGCAACATTCAGGTGATGGCGCTGGGGAATATGGTCGGCGACGACATTATGGTGCAAACCACCACGCTGGAGATTGCCGACAACACCAAAGACATTCAGGGCCGCGTCACGCTGGATGACAGTTGTACCGATGTGGATCTGCATTTCACTGATGAAGCGGGTGACGATTATACCGTTTCACTGATCCCGGAAGGAGAGACGTCCGTTGGGCCAGGCCAGGTTGATTTTGATATTAACCCCGCGGATTACGGCATTCCGCCGGGTGATTATAACGTGTCAGTGGTGACCAACACTGGAGAAGAAGAAGTTCCCATTGAAGTCACCGGTGAGGTTGAAGACGTACGTATTCCACTTGATGGCAGCACGCCGGTCCTCAACGTGGATGGCGTCGGGGAAGTGCCTTTCACCATGATCACCCAGTTTGGCATACCGGATAGTACTGATGGCAGCGGCGGTTCAGATGACACCACGCCACCCGATACCGACGGCGGTAGCGATAACGCCGACAGCAATATGGTGCTCTGATTTAGTTTACATTACAGGAATAAACAATGAGTTATGAAATTGCAGCGACGGGTCTGAACGCCGTCAACGAACAACTGGACGGCATCAGTAACAACATCGCGAACTCCGGTACGGTCGGATATAAATCGATGACTACCCAGTTCTCCGCTATGTATGCCGGAACGCAGGCGATGGGCGTGAGCGTGGCAGGGTCCGCTCAAAGCATCTCCACCGGCGGCTCGATGGTTTCAACCGGCAATGCGCTGGATCTGGCCATTAACGATGATGGTTTCTTTGTTATGTGCGATAGCGCAGGGAATATCTCCTACACCCGTGCAGGTTCTTTTGTGACGGACAAAAACGGTTATATCATCAATGCGTCTGGTGATTACCTGCAAGGTTACCCGGTTGATGATAGCGGCACGCTGCAAACCGGTACCGTTACGGATATCCAGATTAAAACCGGTAACATTCCGGCGCAGGCCACGGACAGCATGACCTTCACGGCAAACTTTGATGCCAGTGATGAGATAATTGATCGTGATGGCGATCCTTCGGCGACCCCCCCAGTAGATGGGGTCGATTTTGACCCGAATAATAGCGATACCTACACCGACAGCTACACCACCACCGTGTATGACTCGCTGGGTAATGAGCACTCGGTGAGCCAGTACTTTACCAAAACGGCGGATAACACCTGGGAAGTGCAGTACACCTTTGATGGTGAAACGCAAAGCGGCGTACCGCCGACCACGCTGAAGTTCGACCAAAATACCGGCAAGCTGACATCGCCAACCACGCCGCAAACCATCACCTTCACTACTGATGAAGCCGCGCCGATTTCGATGACCATCGATTACTCAGACTGTACTCAGTACGGTTCTGATTTCTCGGTTACTACCAACTCCGCCACCGGTTATGCTTCCGCGACGCAAAACGGCGTGCAGGTTGATGACGACGGTAAAGTTTACGCCACCTACAGCAACGGCGAGCGCATGTTGCAGGGGCAGGTGGTGCTGGCTACTTTCCCGGATGAGAACGGGCTGGAAGCGGTAAGCGGTACTGCCTGGGTACAGACGGGCGAATCCGGTACGCCGCTGATAGGCACACCAGGTTCCGGCTCCTGCGGCACGCTCTCCTCCGGCATGCTCGAAAGCTCCAACGTGGATATTACCAACGAGCTGGTCAATCTCATGACCGCCCAGCGTAACTACCAGGCGAACACCAAGGTGATTTCCACCAGTACGCAGCTGGATCAGGCTCTCTTCCAGGCGATGTAAGGCTAAGAAATGGATCGGTTGATTTATACCGCGCTGAGCGGCGCCACCCAGACGCTACTGGAGCAGCAAATTAGCGCCAATAACCTCGCCAACGTCAACACTAATGGTTTTCGTGCGGATATGGCGATGGCGAGCAATGACAAAGTTAAGGGTGGGGGCTTCGACACGCGTTTTATGGCGAAAGAAAGTCCCAGCGGCGTTAATGACAGCACCGGCGCAGCGGAAAAAACCGAACGCCCGCTTGATGTCGCCATTCAGGGAACCGGCTATATCGCCGTGCAGGATAAAGCCGGAAACGAGGTGTACACCCGCAACGGCAACATTCAGCAGGACGATCAGGGACAACTGACCATCAACGGTAACGTGGTGCTCGGGGATAACGGTCCGATCATTTTGCCGCCGAACGCAATTGCCTCTTTCGGCAGCGACGGCACACTCTCGGTCACACCCGACGACGGCGATGTTACCGCTACGATGGATATCGATCGCTTGAAGCTGGTGGATATTCCGGTCGCTAATCTGGCGAAAAATAGCGAGGGGATGCTGGTAACGGCGGATGGCGTACCAGCGCAGCGCGATGAAAACATCAAGGTGAGCGGCGGCTTTCTGGAAGGCAGTAACGTGTCTGCAGTGAGTGAAATGATGTCGTCTATTGCAATGAACCGCCAGTTCGAAGCACAAATCAAGATGATGAAAACGGCTGAAGATCTCAGCGACTCCGGCAACAGGTTGCTACGCGGCTCCTGAGTCGTTGCCTTTAATCAGGGATAAAGTTTTATGAACGCAGCGTTATGGATCAGTAAAACCGGCCTGTCGGCGCAGGATGCTGAGATGAGTGCGATTGCTAACAACATCGCCAACGTTAACACCACGGGCTTTAAGCGCGATCGCGTGATGTTTGCGGATCTGTTTTATCAGACCCAGGAAGCGCCGGGCGCCATGCTCGACCAGAACAACATCATGCCGACCGGTATGCAGTTCGGGAGTGGTGTGCGCATTGTCGGAACACAGAAAACCTTCACTGAAGGTAATGTGGAAACCACCGACAATTCGATGAACGTGGCCATTATGGGGCAGGGTTTCTGGCAGGTACAAATGTCCAATGGGGATATCGCGTATACCCGTGACGGTAACTTGCAAGTGAATGCTGATGGTGTGCTAACCAACGCTCAGGGATTACCTCTGCAACCGGAAATCGATGTTCCGTCAGGTTCTACCAGCGTAACGTTTTCTCCGGATGGTACGGTGAGTGCGATTTTACCTGGCGACAGCGACCCGACCGAACTGGGGCAACTGACGCTGGTGAACTTTGCCAACCCTGCCGGGCTTTCAGCCGAAGGTGACAACCTGTATCTGGAGACCGCTGCCAGCGGTCAGCCAACGGAAGGAATTCCGGGGGAGGATGGCCTTGGTCAGCTGCAGCCAGGAGCGCTGGAAGGTTCGAACGTCGATATCGTCAACGAAATGGTGGCCATGATCACGGTGCAACGCGCCTATGAGATGAACGCCAAAATGGTCTCTGCGGCAGATGACATGCTGCAGTTTATTAGTCAGACGCTGTAACTTTAGAATGTGAAATGCCGGATGGTACAGCGCCATTCGGCAGAAATAGGCAGAACGTGAAAAATTATCTCTGGCTGATGGTACTGCTGCCCCTGTTAAGCGGGTGCGAATCGCAGGCCATCCTGGTCAAAAAAAATGACGAGTTCTTTGCTCCTCCCAAAACAGAAGCACCGCCAACGGCGGATGGTCGTGCGGGGGGCGTGTTCGAAACGGGTTATAAGTGGTCGCTGACGGCGGACCGCCGCGCTTATCGGGTGGGTGATATCCTGACCGTTATGCTGGAAGAGTCGACCCAGTCCAGTAAACAAGCGAAAACCAATTTCGGCAAGAACAATACCGTTGATATCGGCGCGCCGACGCTATTTGGGCATACCAAAGATAACCTTTCCGCTTCCGTGGACGCCAATCGCGATTTCAACGGGACGGCGACCTCGCAGCAGCAAAACAGTTTACGTGGCGAAATTACGGTGTCGGTGCATTCGGTACAGTCGAACGGCATTCTGGAAATTCGCGGCGAAAAATGGCTCACCCTCAATCAGGGGGATGAGTACATCCGTCTGAGCGGTCTGGTGCGTGCCGATGACATTCAAAACGACAACTCCGTCTCATCGCAGCGTATTGCCGATGCGCGTATCTCCTATGCGGGTCGTGGTGCATTGAGCGATGCCAATGCGGCGGGCTGGCTGACGCGTCTGTTTAACCATCCTCTTTTCCCGATCTAATGCAGGATTTTGATATGCAATACTTAAGCGGGCGCTGGATGAAGGCGTTAAACGGCATCGTTATCGCCCTGAGCCTGGTTCTGCCCGGTACCACGCAGGCGCAATCTCTGGAGTCGCTGGTTAACGTCCAGGGGGTCAGGGAAAACCAACTTGTTGGTTACAGCCTGGTGGTGGGGCTGGATGGAACCGGTGATAAAAACCAGGTCAAATTCACCAACCAAACCATTACCAACATGCTGCGCCAGTTTGGCGTACAGCTGCCGAGCAAAATCGATCCGAAGGTGAAAAACGTCGCGGCGGTGGCGGTCAGCGCGATGCTGCCGCCAATGTACTCGCGTGGGCAGACTATTGATGTCACGGTCTCGTCGATTGGCGATGCCAAAAGTCTGCGCGGCGGCACGTTATTGCTCACCCAGCTACACGGCGCGGATGGAGAGGTTTATGCCCTCGCACAAGGGAGCGTGGTGGTCGGCGGGATGAACGCGACCGGGGCAAGCGGCTCCAGCGTGACCGTGAATACCCCTACCGCCGGACTGATACCGAACGGTGCGTCGGTCGAGCGTGAGATTCCCAGCGACTTCCAGATGGGCGACACCATTACGCTTAATCTGAAACGTCCCTCCTTTAAAGATGCCAATAACATTGCGGCGGCGATCAACGCCTCGTTTGGCGGTATTGCGACGGCACAAAGCTCGACCAATGTCAGCGTCCGCGCGCCAACCAGCCCCGGCGCGCGCGTCGCCTTTATGTCCCAGCTAGATGACGTTCAGGTACAGGCGGAAAAAGTCCGGGCGCGGGTGGTGTTTAACTCGCGTACCGGCACGGTGGTGATGGGGGATGGTATCGCCCTGCATGCGGCGGCGGTATCGCATGGCAGCCTGACGGTTTCCATCAATGAAAGCAGCAACGTCAGTCAGCCGAATGCCTTTGCCGGTGGTCGAACGGCGGTAACGCCGCAGAGCAATATTTCGGTGAATCACGCCCGACCGGGAATGATTAACCTGCCGGAATCCAGCAGCCTGAAAACGTTGGTTAATGCGCTCAACAGCCTGGGAGCCACGCCGGACGACATTATGTCTATTTTACAGGCTCTGCATGAAGCCGGGGCGTTGGATGCCGATCTGGAGGTGATTTAATGGCCGACATCAAGGTGAATCATAACGGGGGCATTGACGGCAGCGATGCGTTAATGGGCCCCAAAATCAAAGATAACGATTTGCAGAAAGCGGCTCAGCAGTTTGAAGCCATTTTCTTACGTAACATGCTGAAAGAGATGCGTAAAACCAATGAGATCTTCGACTCAAAAGATAACCCGTTTAACAGTGATTCGGTGCGCATGATGCAGGGGTTTTACGACGATCAGCTGTGCAACAGTCTTGCCCAGCATCACGGCATCGGCATTGCGGAGATGATCGTTAAACAGCTTTCCCCTCATCACAAAGGATAAAGGTTGCGCGGCGGCTTAAGAACTGCCGTTTTTTCGCCGCTCTTAATCGGCAAGGTTGTTAACGACAGACCGGATTATTGCCCGGCAAGGACTTTTTGATGGATATGATTAATATTGGCTACAGCGGCGCATCGACAGCGCAGGTGGAGCTTAACGTTACCGCGCAGAACACCGCGAACGCGATGACCGATGGTTACACCCGCCAGGTTGCCATTACCAGCACTATTGGCGCCAGCTCAGGTTCGTCAAACAGTGCGGGTAATGGCGTGCAGGTAGACAGTATTCGCCGGGTATCCAACCAGTATCAGGTGAATCAGGTCTGGTATGCCGCCAGCGATTACGGTTATTACAATACCCAGCAGGAGTATTTAACGCAGCTGGAAACGGTACTCAGCGATGATAACAGCAGCCTGAGCGGCGGATTTGATAACTTTTTTGCTGCGCTAAATGCGGCCACAACCAGTCCGGATGACTCCGCGCTGCGCGAGCAGGTGATCAGCGAGTCCGGCGCGCTGGCGCTGCGCGTGGATAACACCCTCGATTACATCGACTCGCAAAGCAGTGAAATAGTCAGCCAGGAACAGGCGATGGTGGCGCAGGTAAACACCCTGACCAGCGGCATTGCCGGTTACAACCAGCAGATCGCCGAAGCGGAAGCCAACGGTGATAATGCGTCAGCGTTATATGATGCCCGTGACCAAATGGTCGAACAACTCAGCGGTATCATGGATGTTCAGGTCAATATCGATGACGAAGGCAACTACGATGTGACGCTGCAAAACGGTCAGCCGCTGGTGAGTGGGCAGGAAAGCTCGACGATTGAACTGGATACCAACGCAGATGGCACACAAAGCATGTCGCTGACGTTTGCCGGTACCACATCCTCGATGAATACCGAGACCGGCGGATCGCTGGGGGCATTGTTCGATTACCAGAATAAGGTACTGACTCCGCTGACGGGCACCATCAATAGCATGGCGGAGCAATTTGCCGATGCGGTTAACACCCAACTGGCGCAGGGCTACGACCTGAACGGAAATCCCGGCGAACCGTTATTCATTTATGACGAAAACTCATCGGATGGCCCGCTGGAGGTCAATCCTGACATCACCGCCGATGAGCTGGCGTTTTCCAGTTCGCCGGACGAAAGTGGTAACAGCGATAACCTGCAGGCATTGATCAATATTTCCACCGAACCGCTGGACATTGAAGGCCTGGGAAGCGTGACCGTGGGCGAAGCCTGTTCATCGATCATCAGTAACATTGGTATCTACAGCCAGCAAAACCAAACGGAAGCCGAAGCGGCAGCGAATGTCTACTCTGAAGCGCAGAACCAGCAAAGTAGCGTCAGCGGCGTCAGCATGGACGAAGAAGCGGTCAACCTTATTACCTACCAGCAAATTTACGAGGCTAACCTGAAAGTCATCTCAACAGGTGCTGATATTTTCGATTCTGTGCTGGAAATGTGTAGCTAACCTGGAGGGCTATTATTATGCGCGTGTCTACCCAACAATCCTATGTGTCTATGACGCAGAGTTTTAATAACCTTTCCAGCGATTTGTCGCACGTCGTTACGCAAATGGCGACGGGGAAAAGCATTCTGCTGCCGTCAGACGATCCTATCGCGGCGACGCGAATCACTCAGCTTAACCGCCAGCAATCGGCGCTGGATCAGTATCAAACCAATATTGATTCCGCGACGGCGGGGATGAGCCAGCAGGAGTCTATTCTGGATGGCGTCAATAACGATCTGCTAGCAATTCGCGACGATCTGCTGGAGGCGGCTAACGGCACCAATACCGCCGAGTCGTTATCCAGTCTGGGGCAGGATATTCAGTCGATGACGGAAGCGATGGTGGCGGCGCTCAATTACCAGGATGAAGACGGTCACTATGTGTTTGGCGGCACGGTGAACGACCAACCGCCGATTGTCGCGGTAGATGAAGACGGCGATGGGGTGACCGACAGCTATACCTACCAGGGTAACGACGATCATCGCCAGACCACTGTCTCCAATGGCGTAGAGGTGGATACCAATGTCGCGGTCAGCGATTTCTTCGGCGACAACCTGGATGTGCTGAACAACTTAACGTCATTGTCGAAAGAGCTGCAGGATCCGTCGGTTGACCCTACCGATCCGCAGGTGCAAAGCGATATCCAAAATGCCATTGATACGGTGGATGTGGCTTCTGATGATCTCAATGCTTCTATTGCCACTATTGGTGAAACGCAGAATACGATGACCATGCTGAGCGGTGCCCAGACGGATATCACTACCTCCAACGATCAGCTTATCAGTCAGTTGAGCGATCTGGATTATGGCCCGGCTTCGATTACCTTTACCGGTCTTGAAATGGCGATGGAAGCCACCTTAAAAACCTACTCCAAAGTGAGTGAGTTGAACCTTTTCAGTGTGATTTAACAGTTAGCAGTAGCTCAGGAATAGTATGCAGGTCGGTTTAAATACAACATCACTCTCCGGTAGCGGAGCGCTTAATTCTTCTGTGCAACAGCATGCTGTTGCGCAGAATGCCCCTGTCCGTCAAAAGTTACCCGCAACGGCGAGTGATTATCCGGCCTCACCACTTATTACCACCCGGCCCCAGCGCTACAGTGTGCAGCTTAACGATCAGCTCACCACACTGCAGCAGGCCGACCATTATCTGGGTCAACTGGAGCAGCATTTGCTGGACTATCGTCACGCATCGCGCCGTGGCGGACAGGCACAACAGCAAAAAGGGACCGAGCTTTCACAGTGGCTGGAAAAAAGGCCAACATTGTCCGGCGGTGCGGTCGACAGGCAACTGCGTCCGGTTTTGCAGGGCGAGGCGCGAGTGACCTTTCACGCGCCCGAACTGGCGCAAATGCTACAAAAAAACGCCATAAGCTCGCGCATGTTCAGTGTTTCCGACGGACGGCAAACACAGCACTCTGCGGTAGTGGTCGGTGAGGATCTGGATCCCGGTCAGTACAAAATGATGATGAGCAACGCGCTGCGTCGTGTTGGCGTGCAGGTGCACGATCAGCAGGGGGCGCTGAGCTTTTCCACTCCGGAAAAGCAGTGGTCACAGATCCAACAAACCCTGAGCGTACGCGATGTTGATGTGAAGTCATCGGCGTTTACCTCACTCAAAACGTTTGCCGATCCGTCCCGTTCAGAAGAACTTTTGCAACATATCGCGCAGGGCAGTTCTCGCTCTCAGGATGGATTACAGCAGGCGCTGGATGTCATTGGCGATCAGCGTGCGCAAATGGCCGCGCAGCAGGAGAAGGCCCGACAGCTCATTGACGGTATGGCGCGTTTTCCACAGGCAGAAAGTGCGGTCAAAGCCTCTGAATCACTGGGGGGGGTATTGGATCATGCGAATCATAACTATCAGGTATTAGCACAGGCGGTAAACGGACAAGCCCGGCTTTCCAGTCAGACGGTCCGTAGTTTATTAAGCTAATCCTGATGGCATGCTTTCGTTGAAAAAGTAAAAGCAGCGGGGTCTGTGATTAACAGACCTCCTACATCCTGCGTAAAAAGCAAATTTTGCTGCGCGTCTAAATGAATCCACCATGTATGCAGGTTGTGTTCTGTCACAAACGATCCAAAATTTGCCAGCCGCGAGTCATTTTGATCGGTTTTGGTAGTACTAAAATGAAACTCCCCCTGTTTAGACGAGCCTGCATAATAGTTAATACATGCGGTGACCTTAAACGTTGATGGCGTTTTGTTACTTTGATCCAATGGGACGAGAGTGATGGTCGTGTTTTTATTCAGTGGGCTCGTAATAAGTTCATAATGTACATTTTTGCCAGTATTAAGATCGTAATTGACAATGACCGTATTTTCAATGTGGGCATGGGCCGTGAAGGTACAAAATAACGCTAAAGAAGACAGGTAGAGGAAACAGTGATTACTTGCATTTTGGCATTTCATTTAACATTTTCTCCACTTCTTTAATTAAAATACCATTCATTTCATTATCTTTATTTAGCCAGTTATCAAAACTCAGCGCTAACTGCCAGTCGTCATTGCATTGATTGCTTAGCACAATATCAAGGGCGAGTTTGTTGAGAGAAACCCGGTAATACAGGGTCATCGAGGCGCTATGCGTGACCAGCAGTTGATTGATCTGCTCTACACCAGGAAGAATATGTTGTGAAACAAGTGATAACGATTTCTTATTCTCACCGGGGTCATAAAGTTGATAAGCCGTAATACGGTCGGCGTTTTCCAGTGTTTCTTTAACCAGTTGCGGGGCTTCTTGCGTTTTAGTGACCGACGGTGCTTTGAAATAAGAGATTAATATAAACAATAACAGTGCGATAACAATAACGGGTAAGGTTATCAGAACGGCCCGGTAAGGATGCCGTCTGTTAGTTGTTTTTCTCTGATTTTTTAATGATAGTTGACTGTTAAGTAGGGATGTTTTTTCTTGGTTTGCTGATGGTAGTGTGTCAATAGGCGTAAGTGCCTCAACAACCTCGGTAGACCTTTCGACTTCATCAATAGTGCTGTCATCAGCAATAACTTCATTACTATCAATAGTTTCAGTCAGGTAATTTTTATTAAATAAATACCCTTTTTTGGGTATGGTTTTAATAATTTCCTGCTGTTTACCATCATCATCGATAGCAACGCGCAGGGCATGAACGGCTGTCGGTAGACTATTTCCACCGACGATGCGATTCTTCCATACAGCGGTCATTAAAAATGAACGAGATAAAACAACATCGGCATTTTTAGCTAATGTCTCTAACAGAATAAAATGGTATTCGCCCAGGCGACGTATCTCACCTGTTTCACAATGGATTAACGCATTAAGCGAGGAATCCATCCGCCAGTTGTTGACTACAATACTCATGGTTTTATACATCCGCGCAAGATTTTTATATCCCTGGTGTCACACCGTTAAAAATCAGTGCATTAGAATTCTGGAGAAATTGAAATGTCTTTCTGGCTGTGAAGCAGCAGCCGAATCGCTATTGAGTGTTTTTTATACTGCCCAAAAAAGGATTTGAAATGTAACGAAAGTGTCTGAGACTCACAATATAAAAATATAGGGCATTTGCAACTAAATGTAAAATATTCATTGGGTATGGCGCCTTAAAAAATTTACAGATAAGTATAATCTTATTTTTATCATAAAGTTAACCCTTCTTGTGCGCAAGCAATCAACCAATGATTAGATATTTCTAATAATCTTTTAATTAAATCTTGATTGAGATCTTCCTTATGTGGTGGGTCTTTGGATGAGTGTAAGCACGGAAAGCTAAAATTGAATCGAGGTTTATCTCTCTGGTTAATGAGGTGGTAAGGAGCGTAAAAAATTTTTTAGCAGCGCTTTAAGTTTTCCAAACGGATGGTCGTTTTTACTGGGTATCGAAACGAAAACGATTATTCCCAAGGAGCAGTACCATGTTATCGATTAATACTAATACCGCCTCAATGGCATCAGTAAACGCCATTAATAAAAGTAGTGCTTCACTGTCGACCTCTATGGAACGTCTGGCGACAGGTAACCGCATTAACTCTTCTGCCGATGATGCTGCGGGCAAACAGATTGCCAGCCGTATGACTTCTCAGTCCGATGGTATGACCGTCGCACTGCGTAACATCCAGGACGCAACGGCGATGCTGCAGACCGCAGACAGCATGTTTGACGAAATGACCGACGTACTGGGGCGTATGAAAGACCTGTCCACGCAGGCAGCGAACGGAACCTACAACAGCGATGACCTGCAGGCGATGCAGGATGAATATGACGAACTCGGCAAACAGATGTCCGATATGTTGGAAAACACCACTTACGGCGGTACTAACCTGTTCGGCAATGCAGCTAACAGCAATACCCATACGTCTGGCCTGTTCACTGGTTCAGTTCAGTTCCAGGTAGGGGCAGAATCCTCCGATACAATGACTGTGAATATCTCCTCTCAATTGGATGGATTGATTCAGCATCTGTCAGGTCTGAGCGCCACCTTCAGTGACGACTGGAATTCTGCTGATGGTGTTGGAACTGCTACTGCAAGCGGAACTGAGTTAATGTCAACGGCTAGTGCAAACGCCAATATTTCCGCACTCCAGGTAGCGATGGATGATGTTGCCAAGATCCAGTCCAAACTGGGTGCATCTATCAACCGTCTGAATGACACCGCTGCCAACCTGACCAGCATGCAGGACAACACGGATATCGCTATCGGTAACATTATGGATACCGACTATGCGACGGAAGCGTCGAACATGACCCAACAGCAGGTGTTGATGCAAACCGGTATCACCATGCTGAAACAGTCCAACAGCATGTCCAGCATGGTTTCCAGCCTGCTGCAGTAATTCCGTTAAGTGGTGAAATGACGCCATTCACAACACCGCCGACCGGCGGTGTTGTGCTTTCCGCCACAAAGAAGATGTCTGAATCCTTTCCTGAATTGCGGAAGATCGGTTTCCTCTGATTCTGCAATTAATTGAATTTAAATAACTAAATTTATTGGCACGTATTTTGCAGAATCAAAAATAACGCCGCACGGAGTCCTTTATTATGAGTAGTTATACGAGCCCAATTCAAAAGATGGCACAAAAATTTGCCTACGCTGATATTGCGACGCAAGCCGCCAACTTGCAGAACGAACAGGCCGAACTGGACGCTGAAAGTAATGGTCTGGACTCGCTAAGTACGGCGCTGACTGATTTTCAGACGGCTATTGATGCCCTGAATAGCGATACCGATGGCCCACTGACGTTTTCCGCCACCTCAAATAACGAGTCGAATACGGTGTCAGCCAACTCGCAGGCGCAAGCGGGAACCTATTCATTTTATGTTTCAGCGCTTGCGCAGGCACAGCAGACAACATACAGCATTACTGACGGTTTATATGACGCAACGGGTACCTTCGAACTGACGATGGGCGACAGTACGATGGATATCGACCTGTCAGCAGCGGATAAGAACGGTGATGATGACGGGTTTATTGATGCCAGTGAATTGGTTGATGCGATTAATGATTCGGATGATAACCCCGGTGTAACGGCAGCCCTGGTCAAAACGGGTGATACGACAACCATTATGCTGACTTCAGAGACCACCGGGGAACAAAGTCAATTTTCGGTGAGTGTTGAAGGAAATACTGAACTCTCTGATGCGATGACGGCTTCTAAGCAGGAAATCACCACCGCTCAGGACGCCGAAATCCATCTGGGCAATCAGACAGGCCCAGTAATTACCAGCAGCACCAATACCTTCGATGATGTTATTCCCGGCGTAACGATGACGTTTTCTGAGGCCAGCGATCCTGCTGACCCTAACGATGTGACCACCTTTACTGTTGCGGAAGACTCTGGCGGCTCGCAGGCCAAAGTACAGACCTTCGTGGATGCCTACAACACTTTAATTGACACCATCGATTCGTTGACCAGCTACGGCGATGACGACACCGCGGCCGGGGTATTTGCCGGTGACGCGGGGATGAAGTCTCTGGCAAACCAAATGGATGATATTGCTCACGCCTCATATGGCGGTGTCTCGATTGTGGATTACGGCATCACGCTGGATTCCGACGGCCACCTGCAGATTGACTCCACTCAGTTCACTGAGGAAATGGAAGAAAACCCGGACGGGTTGACCTCAATTTTTGTCGGCGATGACAGCATGGTCGCGCAGATGGATGACCTGATGGACAGCTATCTTGACTCCAGCAACGGCATTATCACGATGCGCCAGCAAAACATCACTGACCAGCAGGACAAAATTTCGGATGAAGGCAATCAGCTGACTGAAACCTATAACACCAACTATGACCGCTATGTCGAAGAGTACACCAATACGCTGATTGAGGTGTACACCATGAAAGTTAGCATGGCCGCGTTTATGTAATCGGCTGAGTTCGCAGAAGGATTAAGAAATAAATGTACGACACGCAGGATGGTTATGCGCAATACAAAGAGATGGATCTTGCTGCCCGTACGGCAGCGGCGTCCCCTCTGGAACTGGTACTGGTGCTGTTTTCCGGTTTGATGGATGAACTGGAACGCGCCAAAAGCCACATTGAGAACAAACGCTATGAGCGTAAAGCACAGAGCATTAATAAGTGCATCGATATTCTCAATGCCCTGACCAGTTCGCTGGAGTTTGAAACCGGCGGCGAGCTGGTGGTGAATCTATCCCGACTTTATGACCACTGCGTTTATCGCCTGTATGAGGCCAGCGGTGAAATGTCATTAGAAAAGATCGATGAAGTGATCCTTATCCTGACGAATCTGCGTACAGGCTGGGAAGGTCTGTCGGCAAAACTTGGGTAAGGCGATGGAGAGAGAGCGTCAGCAACAGCAACTTTATGCCCTGGTGGCGGCGATGAACGATGCCCTGGATCAAAAACGGTGGCGGCGCTTGCCCGGACTGCATCAGCAGGTGATGCGTGATTTTCATACTTATGCGGCCTGGGAAACTGACGACGCCGCGCTGGGTGAGGTGAAACGCAAAATGCTTACGGCGTTTGAGGCGCTGATTGAACGACGTACGCAGCGTGCGGATGAACTCAAAGTGCGTATGGATAAACATCAGCATAACCAGGAAGGCATGCTGGCGTATTCAATGGTTAATTTAATCTCGGAGAAGGCATGAATCCTGTATTACTGGCCTCGGTCAGTGCGTCGGCAGAGGCCACACCGGAAAAGGCGACTATTTCGGCGTCGGCAGTCCCTGCTAGCAGCGACACATTTTCTTTACCTCTGTCGGGGATTAACGCCGCGGCTGAACGGCTGATTGGCGCAAAATTGAGTCATCAGCAAACATCGACGGCTGAACATAAACAAGACGATACTAATCTGGCAGCCATGCAAGCCTTGCTGGCTATGCTATTAGCGCAGCCGACTCAGGCGGCCCCTGCCGATGTACAGAAGCAGCCTGATGGTGAAATGTTGAAAATGCTGGCACAGGCGCAAACCACCCATTCCGGTTCATCGCTGTTGCGCCAACTGGCAAGCGCTATGGCCCAACCGGAAAAAACGTCCACGCCATCGACTGAGCAGCACGCAACCGACTTATCGTCACTGCCGCCTAAGCTGCAAACATTATTGGCGTCACTCACCGAGGATTTGCCGCAAGCCACCCCGGCTCAACAGGCTAAGCTGGCGACGTTTTCCGCTCAGGATCTGCGTGCGATCGCACCTGAACCTGCATCTCTCTCGACCTCGCAGCAAATTTCTGCCCGCGTGAAGTCAGCGGATCATAGCGTTCCCCGCCCGATGGTGGAGAGAAAAACCGCTGGTGTGACGGTTAACCCAACGCTTGCGGCGCAAAGTTTGCTCAATACAGCGGCGCAGGGAAATCAGCCGGTGAACGCTCTGAGCGACCATAACGTGGTGTCGACGCAAGTTTCCGCGCCTACCACGCTGTCAACAGAGGAACTTGGGGAGAAACTCGCCGCGCTGCTCAAAGACAGAATTCAGTTCCAGATTGGCCAGCAACAGCAGGTGTCGACCATTCGTCTTGACCCTCCTTCGCTTGGCAAACTGGAAATCGCTGTGCAACTGGATGCTGGAAAGCTGATGGTTCACATCGGCGCAAATCAGAGTGATGTCTGTCGCTCGTTGCAGCAATTTAGCGAGAACTTACGCCAGCACCTTACGGCGCAGAACTTCATGGAAGTGAATGTCCAGGTCTCTTCCGAGGGGCAATCGCAGCAACAACAACAGCAGTCAGGTAATCAACAGGACGAGGTAACGTCAGCATTAGTGCTCAATGATGAACCTCAATTTCAACAGAACGAATCCGTTCTGATCAAAGTGTAAAAGCAAGATGAAGAAAATTGTTATTGCGTGTGTAATCAGCTCCGTCGTTGCTCTGGGTATTGCTGGTGGAGCTGGGTGGGGTATTTATCATTTTATGAATAAAGGCGCGACAGCTAAGGCAGAGAAGCCGGTTGATGTAGCGGAAGATAATCAGGATGAAACCAGCAGTATTTTCGTGTCCTTACCCGAAACGGTAGTGACCCTTCATGATAATGAAGGTGAAGATCATTACATGCTGGCTGAACTCGTTATGGTTGTTGATTCGGATAAAGACGCTGAAAAAATAAAGAAAGAAGAGCCGTTGTATCAAAGTATTACGGTCGATCAACTTTCTGATATGAAATATGAAGAAATTCGCTCTTTGAAAATCTCAGAAATAAGAACCATGGTTTCTAATACGCTGAAAAAAGAGTTGGCACAACGCAAAATGGCGACACCGTATAAGGACATATTGGTGAAAAAAGTCGTGTTTCAATAAGCGGCAGGCCAGAGAATAAAATGATCCAGGATGCTTACGAGTCAGAAGACTTTAATGCGACACCCGTGCTAACGCCAAAGCAAGAGAGCCATTATTTACAGGCTTATCTTCCTTTGGTGCGCAAAGTGGTGCGTCAACTTGCGCCGCAATGTACCTGCGTTATGGACAGGCAGGATATGGAACAAACGGCGCTGATGGGATTGCTGAATGCGATTCGCCGCTATGGTCAACCGGATGAGGGTTTTGCCGGTTATGCCGTCCACCGTATCCGTGGCGCCATACTCGATGAGCTGCGCAGCCTGGACTGGCGACCTCGCCAGTTACGACAAAAATACCATCAGATTAAAGATTTGATTCGTGATGCGCGTACCCAGCTTGGCCATGAACCCTCATGGGAGGACCTGTCCAGACTGGGGCTGTCTTCTGAAGATTATCAGGAATACCAACAGCTGGAAGGCGCTGAATCGCTGGCCAGTCTGGATGAATTACTGAATGGCGATATGCCAATTGCACCGCTCGAAGGGCGGGGGCTTGAGGAACAATTCGTCACGCAGGAAATGTTGAGTTATGCCTTGAGCCAGCTCAGCGAAAAAGAGGGACAGGTGCTCTCAATGTATTACCAACACGATATGAATTTAAAAGAGATCGCGCTGGTATTAGGGCTGACGGAAGCCCGTATTTGTCAAATGAATAAAAAAATCACGCACAAGATTCGTGATTGTTTATATCCAGATTAACAATTCCGAATCAACATGCGGAGGACGTAATGCAAAAGATTTTTGGTTTATTGGTGGTTTTAGGCTGCGTATTTGGTGGTTATTTTGAAGCGGGTGGACAGCTTATTGCTATCTGGCAGCCAGCCGAGATAATTATTATTATGGGGGCCGGTCTGGGCGCGATGATTATCGGTAACCCGATGCATGTGCTGAAAGAGATCGTTCGCCAGATTAAAGGCGTAATCAGTAAAAAGAAAATGGGGCCGGAGTTCCAGCGCCAGCTGCTGATGTGTCTTTATGAGTTGCTGGAAATGGTGCAAAACGGCGGTCTGCGTATGCTGGATCAGCATATCGAACAGCCGGAAGAGAGTACCATTTTCCAGAAATACCCGCTGGTGCTGACCCAAAAACGCCTGGTGACCTTTATCGCCGACAACTTCCGTCTGATGGCGATGGGCAAAATTGATGCCCATGAGCTGGAAGGTATCCTCGATCAGGAACTGGATACCGCGGAAGAATCGCTGTTAACGCCTTCGCGCTCCTTGCAGCGTACCGCCGAGGCCATGCCTGGTTTTGGCATTTGTGCAGCGGTACTGGGTATCATCATCACCATGCAGTCAATCGATGGCTCCATTGCGCTTATCGGCCTGAAAGTGGCGGCGGCGCTGGTGGGGACATTCTTAGGGGTCTTCATCTGTTATTGCCTGATGGACCCACTGGCAAACGCCATGGAACAGCAGGCACGGGCGGAACACTCTTTGCTTGAATGCGTACGTACCGTGCTGGTGGCGCAAGCAGGCGGTAAGCCGACGCTGTTGGCGGTCGATGCAGGGCGTAAACTTCTTCATCTGGCATCCAAACCTACATTCGCCAACCTGGATGCGTGGGTCAATGCGATGCTGGAGCAAGAATAAGCATGAGGAAGGGGCCAAATCGTCGCGATCGCGGCGCGAAAACCACTATTATCCGCCGACAAATAAAGAAGAGCCATGCAGGTCATCATGGAGGAGCGTGGAAGGTAGCATTTGCTGACTTTACGCTGGCGATGATGGCACTGTTTATGACGCTGTGGATTGTGAACAGCGTCAGTAAAGCCGACCGTGAAAATATTGTGGCGGCGCTGCATGGTCAGTCAATTTTTAACGGTGGCGGCATGGCACCGTTAAACAAACTGGGCAAGCAGCCGATAGCGCCGGGTGCGCAGAAGAAAAACGTCACGCGCAATAAGCTCGATAAAACCACCAACCCGCAGGAAACGGCGAAGATTACGGAAGATAACGCGAAAAAGGCGTTGGACGTAAACGAAAAAACGGCGTTACTGAAGCAAAAATCAGCCCGCGAATTGGGTGAGCTGGCGACCGACATTAACGTCATCGCCCGCAATGCGCATATGGAAACCAACCTTGAAATGGAAATTGTTCCTCAGGGGCTGCGCGTACTGATTAAAGATGACCAGAACCGGAATATGTTTGAACGCGGTAGCGCCAAAATTATGCCGTTCTTTAAATCGCTGCTGGTTGAGCTAGCCCCCGTATTTGACTCGCTGGATAACAAGATAATCATCACCGGACATACGGATGCGATGAGCTATAAGAGCAACATTTACAACAACTGGAACCTCTCCGGTGACCGCGCCTTGTCAGCACGACGCGTGCTGGAAGATGCTGGAATGCCGCAGGATAAAGTCATGCAGGTCAGCGCAATGGCGGACCAAATGCTGTTAGATGCGAAAAACCCGGAAAGCGCCGGTAACCGTCGCATTGAGATTATGGTGCTGACGCAAAGCGCTTCCGATACGCTGTATCAATATTTCGGCCAGCAGGGAGAGAAGGTTGTGCAACCGCTGGTTGATAAACTGGACAAGCAAAAGCAGGTGACTTCTTTACGTCAACAATCTGCTCCTGTCACTCATTAACCACGTTCTCCGTCCCCCACGTTGCGTGGGGGCAAACTATCCCTCAGGAAGGCAATATGATAGATGTAACCCATATTATTCCATTGGATATTCATACTGATAACGTCATCGATGTGGCCTGTCAGGGCGCACATTTCGACCAGGTTTCAGGTATCTGGTACACCGAGCCTCATGAGTTAAATGAGGAACTGCGCGAGTATGTTTATGCGGCGGACAATTTTAATATTGTGGCCCCTTATTACCTGGTTATTACGTCGAAAATGCACTGCTGGAGCTGCCATCAAATTACCCACATTCATGGCGTGATGTTTACCCGCTTTATTAAGAAAGATCAGGATAGTCAGGGTTGGCAGTCGGTCAGGCGCAACAGCTTTTTGTTTCACATTGATTCTTTGCCTGAAGAGATAAAAAAGAACATCAAAGCCAGCAATTACTACCTCGATAAAAGTAAAACCACCGGGCTACGTTACTGGATGAATCACTGCGAAATTTGTGGTGAACGTCTGGGAGATTACGAGCTTTTCTGCGTTGAAAATGATGCCTTTCGTCTGATGACGATCGAAAAACTGCTGCGGGCAAATATTCGCAAAGTGAATAAACTGTTTGTCAGCACGGCGGGCAATCCCGCGGAGCATACGAAAACGGATATCGTGCGTTACCTGTGCGATGCACGCTTCGTCATGAATGGTCCGGCGTAAGGCATAAACAGACTTCTCACAACATAAAAATACTGTATACTTAAACAGTGTTGTGGGAGACGAGCGATGCGCAAAATCATACATGTCGATATGGACTGCTTTTTCGCGGCGGTGGAAATGCGCGATAACCCTGCCTTACGTGACATTCCTATTGCCATTGGCGGCAGTCGTGAACGTCGGGGGGTCATCAGCACGGCCAATTACCCGGCGCGCAAATTTGGCGTGCGTAGCGCAATGCCAACGGGAATGGCATTAAAGCTGTGTCCGCATCTCACTTTATTACCTGGTCGTTATGAGGCCTATAAAGAAGCCTCCCGCCAGATTCAGGCTATTTTCTCCCGCTATACCTCGTTGATAGAACCTCTTTCGCTGGATGAAGCCTATCTGGATGTGACCGACAGCACCCACTGCCACGGCTCAGCTACGCTAATTGCTCAGGAAATCCGCCAGACAATTTTTAACGAGTTACAGTTAACCGCCTCGGCCGGAATTGCGCCGGTAAAATTTCTGGCAAAAATAGCCTCCGATCTCAACAAACCCAATGGGCAATATGTGATTACCCCTGCCGATGTTCCTGAATTTCTCAGAACATTACCGTTAGGCAAAATTCCCGGCGTCGGCAAAGTCTCCGCTGCGAAGCTGGAATCAATGGGGTTACGTACCTGCGAAGATGTTCAAAAATACGACCTGGCAATGCTGCTCAAACGCTTCGGCAAGTTTGGTCGCGTGCTGTGGGAGCGCAGTCAGGGTATTGACGAGCGTGACGTCAACAACGACAGGCTGCGTAAATCCGTCGGCGTGGAGCGTACCCTGGCAGAAGATATTCACGAGTGGTCGGAGTGTGAGGCGATAATTGAACGGCTCTATCCCGAACTGGAACGGCGTCTGGCAAAGGTAAAGCCGGATCTCCTGATCGCTCGCCAGGGGATAAAACTCAAGTTTAATGATTTTCAGCAGACTACGCAGGAGCACGTCTGGCCGCGCTTAAATAAAGATGACTTAATTACGACAGCACGCAAGACCTGGGACGAGCGTAGGGGAGGGCGAGGTGTCAGGCTGGTGGGATTACACGTCACGCTGCTGGATCCACAAATGGAAAGACAACTGCTATTGGGACTGTGATTCAGAACAATTGCCGGATGTCGGCGTAAACGCCTTATCCGGCCTACAAACCAGCGAGCATGCCGGATGGCAGCGTAAAAACTTTATCCGGCCCACAAACCTGCGTGTAGGCCGGATAAGCGCAGCGCCATCCGGCAGTTAGTGCAGAATCTTACTTCGCCGGAATAGACTTCAGCAACTCAGTCAGCAGCGTCCAGTAATGGCCAACGCTTTCGATATGAACCTGCTCATCCGGGGAGTGTGGACCGGTGATAGTTGGCCCGATGGAAACCATGTCCATATCCGGATACGGTTTCTTGAACAGACCACATTCCAGACCAGCGTGGATAATCTGGATGTTCGGCGTTTTGTTGAACAGACGCTGATAGGTTTCGCGAACCAGGTGCATAACCGGAGAGTTAGCATCCGGCTGCCAGCCTGGATACGCACCTTTGGCTTCGGTTTTAGCACCAGCGAGCTTGCCCAGTGAATCCAGCATGCTTACCACGTAGTCTTTACCGCTGTCGATCAGCGAGCGAACCAGGCAGTGGATCTGTACATTATCGTCAGTCATGGTCACGACGCCGACGTTCAGAGAGGTCTCTACCACGCCTTTGGCGACGTCAGAGTTGCGAATAACACCGTTCGGGGTGGCGTTCAGCAGACGCACAAAGCTGTCGCGAGACTGAGCGGTCAGTGCGGCTTTGTCTTGAGTAACGGCATCCAGCAGCAGAGCCAGGTTCTTCTCTTTGGCTTCCAGTTCGTTTTTCAGGATTTCCTGGTAGGTGTTGACCAGCGCTTTTAACGCATCCACCTTATCTGCAGCCACGGCGAGGGTGGCAAAAGCTTCACGCGGAATCGCGTTACGCAGCGTACCGCCGTTGAAATCAACCAGACGCAGATCCAGCTCTTCAGCGTGGCCCGCCAGGAAGCGTACCAGCAGCTTGTTCGCGTTACCGAGACCCACGTGGATTTCGCCGCCGGAGTGACCGCCTTTCAGACCTTTTAACGTCAGCTTAAAGCTCTGGAAGCCAGCCGGGATTGCTTCACGGGACAGCGGCAGGTTAGAGGTAAAGTCGATACCGCCTGCGCAACCCATGTAGATCTCACCTTCTTCTTCTGAGTCGGTGTTGATCAGGATATCTGCCTGCAGCCAGTTAGCCTGCAGACCAAACGCGCCATCCATACCTGCTTCTTCGGTCATGGTCAGCAGCACTTCCAGCGGACCGTGTACCACGCTGTCATCAGCCAGAACGGCCAATGCAGACGCCATACCGATGCCGTTATCCGCACCCAGCGTGGTGCCACGGGCTTTCACCCATTCGCCGTCAATATAAGGCTGGATAGGATCTTTGGTGAAGTCGTGCACGGTGTCGTTGTTTTTCTGCGGGACCATATCCAGGTGCGCCTGCAGAACGACCGGCTTGCGGTTTTCCATTCCTGCGGTAGCGGGTTTGCGAATCAGGATATTACCGACTTGATCGCGCTCGACGTGGAAACCTTTCTCTTGGGCCCAGCTCAGAATGTGTTCAGCGAGCTGCTCTTCATGATAGGACGGATGAGGAATAGAACAGATTTTTGCAAAAATATCCCATAGCGGTTGCGGGGATAATTGAGACAGTTCAGACACGTTGAGTCTCCTTGGCGATGTCCTACAAAACTTGCTTGCAGGCCACGGGGTTAGCAGAATTAAAAACACCACAAGTCAGGCTTGCGCGATGCGATTGAGAATACCACTTTCTCCGCTGACGGCTAGCATAAAGCATGCAAAAAGAGGCGCGGATTCAGCGAAACACTGGTTTTTAGTGCGTCAGATCTCTATAATCTCGCGCAACCTATTTCCCCCTCGAACACTTTTTAAGCCGTAGATAAACAGGCTGGGATACTTCACATGAGCGAAAAATACGTCGTCACCTGGGACATGTTGCAGATCCATGCACGTAAACTGGCAAGCCGCCTGATGCCTTCTGAACAATGGAAAGGCATTATTGCCGTTAGCCGTGGTGGTCTGGTGCCGGGCGCATTGCTGGCGCGTGAATTGGGTATTCGTCATGTCGATACCGTATGCATCTCCAGCTACGATCACGACAACCAGCGCGAACTGAAAGTGCTGAAGCGTGCCGAAGGCGACGGTGAAGGTTTCATCGTAATCGATGACCTGGTTGACACCGGCGGTACCGCCGTTGCGATCCGCGAAATGTATCCAAAAGCGCATTTCGTCACTATCTTCGCTAAGCCGGCTGGTCGCCCGCTGGTGAATGATTATGTTGTTGATATCCCTCAGGATACCTGGATTGAGCAGCCGTGGGATATGGGCGTGGTGTTCGTCCCGCCGATCTCTGGTCGCTAATCTAAAAAGTTTTCAACGCCTGGCAACTGCCGGGCGTTGTTCTTTTTGTGCTGTGTCAGGTTACACTATGCCTTAGTGAGTACTCATGGAGGCTGCAATCATGTCACAGGCTAACCTCAGCGAAGTCCTGTTTAAACCCCGCTTCAAACACCCTGAAACGTCAACACTGGTTCGTCGTTTTAATCACGGCGCGCAGCCGTCCGTACAATCTGCCCTGGATGGCAAAACCATTCCGCACTGGTACCGCATGGTGAATCGCCTTATGTGGATCTGGCGTGGCGTCGACCCGCGCGAAATCCTTGAGGTGCAGGCGCGTATCGTGATGAGCGAAGCCGAGCGTACGGATAAAGAACTCTACGATACGGTTATCGGCTATCGCGGTGGGAACTGGATCTATGAGTGGGCGAAGCAGGCGATGGACTGGCAACAGAAAGCGTCTATGGAAGAGGATCCGCAGGTGAGCGGACGCCACTGGCTGCATGCGTCCACACTGTACAACATTGCCGCTTATCCGCACCTGAAAGGCGATGAGCTGGCAGAACAGGCGCAGGCTCTGGCCAATCGCGCCTATGAAGAGGCTGCGCAGCGACTGCCGGGGACGTTGCGCGAGATGGAATTTGCTGTTACCGGCGGTGCGCCAATCACTGGATTCCTGCATATGCCAAAAGGCGACGGTCCGTTCCCGACGGTGCTGATGTGCGGTGGCCTCGATTCCATGCAAACGGATTATTACAGTCTGTATGAGCGTTATTTTGCCCCGCGCGGTATTGCCATGCTGACGCTGGATATGCCGTCGGTCGGATTCTCGTCAAAATGGAAACTGACCCAGGATTCCAGCCTGCTGCATCAGCACGTATTAAAAGCGTTGCCTAATGTTCCCTGGGTGGATCACACCCGCGTGGCAGCCTTCGGTTTCCGCTTTGGCGCTAACGTAGCGGTACGTCTGGCATATCTGGAATCATCGCGTCTGAAGGCGGTGGCTTGTCTGGGGCCGGTAGTTCATGCGCTGCTTAGCGACCCGCAGCGTCAGGCGAGCGTCCCGGAAATGTACCTTGATGTACTGGCTAGTCGCCTCGGGATGCATGACGCCTCCGATGAAGCGCTGCGCGTTGAGCTTAATCGCTATTCATTAAAAGTGCAGGGTCTGCTGGGTCGACGCTGCCCAACGCCAATGCTTTCGGGGTTCTGGAAGAACGATCCGTTTAGCCCGGAAGAAGAGTCACGTTTAATCACATCTTCATCTTCAGACGGTAAGCTACTGGAGATCCCCTTCAACCCGGTGTATCGCAATTTTGACAAAGGGCTGCAGGAAATAACCGGTTGGATCAATCAGAGATTGTGTTAAAAGTTTGCTAAATTTTATCGATTTGGTAAAACAGGTGCTTCACCTAAGGAGATCGTAATGACGTTACCGAGTGGGCATCCGAAAAGTAGATTGATCAAGAAATTCACCGCGCTTGGCCCGTATATCCGGGAAGGGCAGTGCGAAGATAATCGATTTTTTTTCGATTGTCTGGCTGTTTGCGTCAACGTAAAACCCGCCCCTGAGAAACGCGAGTTCTGGGGCTGGTGGATGGAACTGGAGGCGCAGGAAAAACGCTTCACGTACAGTTATCAGTTTGGTTTGTTTGATAAAGACGGTAACTGGACTGCGGTGCCGGTGAAAGAGACTGAAGTGGTAGAGCGACTGGAATACACATTACGTGAATTCCATGAAAAATTACTTGGCTTGTTAACGACGCTGAATCTGGCGCTGGAACCTGCTGATGACTTTAAGGATGAACCGGTTAAGTTAACGGCATAATGAACAGTGAAATGCCGGATGGTGGCGCAACCCCATCCGGCATTTTTTATGCTATATCAAAACTGGTAGACCATACCCACCGCGACGATATTATCATCGTTGATGCCCAGTTTATTATCGCTATCCAGTTGGTTGATTTTATAATCAACAAACGCGGACATATTTTTGTTGAAATAGTACGTTGCGCCCACGTCGATATAATTCACCAGATCTTCATTGCCGACGCCTTCAATATCTTTCCCTTTAGACAGCACATAACCCAGTGACGGACGCAGACCAAAGTCAAACTGGTACTGAACAACCGCTTCGAAGTTCTGTGTTTTATTGGCGAAGCCGCCGGAAATTGGTGTCATATTGCGTGTTTCAGAATAGAACGTTGCAATATAAATATCGTTAGCATCATATTTTAACCCAGTCGCCCAGGCTTCTGCTTTATCGCCCGTACCGCGAGTTTGCAGATTCTGCTGGTTGGTACGATCGGAGTTGGTATAAGCGCCACTTACCGCGAAATCGCTGCCGCCAAAGTCATAGGTAACGGAAGTACCAAAACCGTCGCCGTTCTGTTTTTTCACATCGCGGTCCTGGTTTTTACCCTGGTATTGCAGGGTCAGATCCAGGCCATCCACGACGCCGAAGAAGTCGGTGTTACGGTAGGTCGCCAGACCGCTGGCGCGTTTGGTCATAAAGTTATCGGTCTGCGCGGAGGAGTCGCCACCGAATTCCGGGAACATATCGGTCCACGCTTCCACGTCGTACAGTGCACCCAGGTTACGACCATAATCAAACGAGCCAAAATCTTTTAATTTCACACCGGCGAAGGCCAGACGTGTTTTTTGTTGGTTAGAATCGCTTTCAGCTTTATTGCCGGCAAACTCTGCTTCCCAACGACCATAACCGGTCAGTTGATCGTTAATTTGCGTTTCGCCTTTAAAACCTAAACGGATATAGCTTTGGTCACCGTCTTTGCTGTCATAATCCGTCATGTAATGCATAGCTTTTACTTTGCCGTACAAGTCCAGCTTATTACCGTTCTTGTTATACACTTCCGCTGCCTGTACGGATGCCGACGCAACAATTCCCATCACCACTAATGCCAGAGTGCTCTTTTTCATTTTCATTCCTGATTAAAAGTACGCGCTAATATTCACTGGGTGTGATCCCCGTTAAAAGACAGGAGGGTTTTTAACGTCTGGCAATGAACGTTTTATGACAAAGTAAGAATATTTTTAAAAAAGGATGTTTTTTTGTTTCTGTAATAAATGCGTCAAAATCTGCCGCTACGCTTGCTGATCCTGCGCAATAAAATTTCATGCTTTGTGCGCTGGCTGTTGGCAACCGGGGCTAGTCCTGCTAAAACGTTCGTTTGATATCATTTTCCCCAATTTTGAATGGCAGAGAATCATGAGTGACAGCCAGACGCTGGTGGTAAAACTTGGCACCAGTGTGTTAACGGGCGGATCCCGCCGCCTGAACCGCGCCCATATCGTAGAACTGGTTCGCCAGTGCGCGCAGCTCCATGCCGCAGGGCATCGTATTGTTATCGTTACCTCGGGCGCAATTGCCGCCGGACGTGAGCATCTTGGTTACCCTGAACTCCCGGCAACGATAGCCTCGAAACAGCTGTTGGCGGCAGTAGGACAGAGCCGACTGATTCAACTGTGGGAACAGCTTTTCTCGATTTACGGTATTCATATCGGGCAGATGCTGCTGACGCGTGCAGATATGGAAGACAGAGAGCGCTTCCTCAATGCCCGCGATACACTCCGCGCGCTGCTGGATAACAACATTGTTCCTGTCATTAATGAGAATGACGCGGTGGCAACCGCCGAAATTAAGGTTGGTGATAACGACAACCTCTCGGCGCTGGCGGCAATTCTGGCTGGCGCCGATAAGCTGCTGCTGTTGACCGATCAGCAGGGCCTGTTCACCGCCGATCCCCGCACCAACCCGCAGGCGGAGCTGATTAAAGATGTGCACGGTATTGATGATGCGCTGCGTGCCATTGCCGGGGATAGCGTCTCGGGTCTGGGAACCGGCGGGATGGGAACAAAACTGCAGGCCGCTGATGTCGCGTGCCGCGCCGGGATTGACACCATTATTGCCGCAGGCAGCAAGCCGGGCGTGATTGGCGACGTGATGGAAGGCGTTTCCGTTGGGACGCGTTTTCATGCTCAGGCCTCTCCACTGGAGAACCGTAAACGCTGGATCTTCGGCGCACCGCCTGCTGGGGAAATTACCGTTGATGAGGGTGCAACCGCAGCGATTCTGGAGCGCGGCAGCTCATTACTGCCAAAAGGCATTAAAAGCGTGACAGGTAACTTTTCTCGTGGTGAAGTGATTCGCATCTGCAATCTCGAAGGGCGCGATATTGCTCATGGCGTCACCCGCTATAACAGCGATGCGCTGCGCCGTATTGCCGGACATCACTCACAACAGATCGACACCATTCTGGGCTACGAATATGGTCCGGTTGCTGTCCATCGCGACGACATGATCACCCGTTAAGGAACAGGCATATGCTGGAACAAATGGGCATTGCTGCCAAAGCCGCGTCATATAAGCTGGCGCTGCTCTCCAGTCGCGAAAAAAATCGCGTACTGGAAACCATTGCTGATGAGCTGGAAGCGCAAACGGAAAGCATCCTCAGCGCGAACGTACAAGATGTTGAGCAGGCGCGAGCCAACGGCCTGAGCGAAGCGATGCTCGACCGCCTGGCGCTGACTCCGGCGCGTCTGAAAGCGATTGCTGATGATGTGCGCCAGGTATGTAATCTCGCCGACCCGGTAGGGCAGGTGATTGACGGCGGCCTGCTGGATAGTGGTCTGCGTCTGGAGCGTCGTCGCGTCCCGCTGGGCGTGATTGGCGTAATTTATGAAGCACGCCCAAACGTTACCGTTGACGTTGCCTCACTGTGCCTGAAAACCGGCAATGCGGCTATCCTGCGTGGTGGGAAAGAGACCTACCGGACGAATGCCGCCACCGTAGCGGTTATCCAAAAGGCGCTGGAAGCCTGCGGTTTACCCGCGGCTGCCGTACAGTCAATTGATAACCCGGATCGCGCGCTGGTCGCTGAAATGCTGCGGATGGATAAGTACATCGATATGCTGATCCCTCGCGGTGGCGCGGGCCTGCATAAGCTGTGCCGTGAGCAGTCGACTATCCCGGTCATCACCGGCGGCATTGGCGTATGCCATATTTATGTTGATGATACCGCGGAGATCGACCCGGCCCTGAAGATTATCGTTAACGCCAAAACGCAGCGTCCAAGCACCTGTAACACCGTAGAAACTCTGCTGGTGCATCAGGATATTGCTGAGCATTTTCTGCCTGCGTTAAGCCAAAAGATGGCGGATAGCGGTGTTACGCTGCACGGTGATGAAATCGTGATGCAGGTACTGCATGGCCCTGCCAAACTGGTGCCACTGAAACCGGAAGAGCTGGATAACGAGTTTCTGTCTCTGGATCTGAACGTTGTGGTGGTCGAAAATATGGATGGCGCTATCGCCCATATTCGCGAACACGGCACCCAGCACTCGGACGCCATACTGACGCGCACGCTCAGCAACGCCAACCGTTTCGTGAATGAAGTGGACTCTTCTGCCGTGTATGTAAACGCCTCTACTCGTTTTACCGATGGCGGCCAGTTCGGACTGGGAGCGGAAGTGGCGGTGAGCACGCAAAAACTGCACGCACGTGGCCCAATGGGGCTGGAAGCACTGACCACATACAAGTGGGTTGGCTTCGGTGACGACACGATTCGTGCGTAATTGAAAACGGGCGATGCCATAATAGCACTCAGATTTTTAAGGTTATTAAGGCATCTCCCGGTTAATTCTAACCTTCACTCCGCTGCCGTATTTTTTTCTATCCTGCGTTTTAACATCATCGCATCAGTCTGGTTCTGACCCATGCGTTCTCTGGCGCCAGAAAGGCGGCGTATCACAGAATTTTCCCTGCCAGCATGAATTTTCCTGGTCTGCGGTTCACGTATTGTTCCTGTGGTTCAATCTATTAGAATCAGTCTCATTTTTTATGAGGAGTTGTTGCGTGAAATCGGATATTCACAAACATCGCATTCCTGTTGTGCCGCTCGGCAACCCGTTTCCTCCCCGTCATTGCTCGCTGTGTCCTAAGGGAGCGGCAATTGATCGTGATAATCAATACAGATTAATAGACAAAAGAAGAAGGTTTAAAGCAGGGGAGATACTCGCCCGACAGGATGAAACCGCGGATATGCTTTTTGTTATCCACGAAGGGTACTGCAAGTCCAGCGTGGAATGTGGCGATAATGTTTTTATCAGCCGCTTTTATGTTCCGGGAGATATCATGGCGCTGGATGCTGTCGAAGGAGGGAAATACCTGACAACGATTAAGGCGGCAACGGCTGCGGAGGTATGTCATATCGATATTGCGCGGTTGTTCAAGGTAGCGGAAAAGGATCCGTCGGTTGCTGCCGCAGTCATCAAATTTCTCTGCAGGGACAATGGATTCATTGTTGAAAAACTGCGGCGCTATGCGAATAAACATGCTGAGGCCAGGATCGCTGCTTTCCTGGTGGAGTTTTATGAGATGCATTTACGTATTGGCAGGCCAGAAACGACGCTTCACTTACCCTTCTCCCGGGACGAAATTGCCAGTTATCTCGACCTTAAAATTGAAACCGTTAGCCGCTCATTAAAATCACTTGAACAGCAGAATTTGATTACCTTACATAGGGTACGTACCGTAACAATTAATAGTTATCTTGGTTTAAAACGTTTTATCTAATTTTCTATTTAACGATAATCATTTCTCTCTTGATAAGCCAGGAATATTCATTTTATATGGAAAATTCCTGGTTTTAATTTTGTCAAATAATTATCAATTAAGATGTGGTTTCTGTAGGTGAATGATTTTTTTATAAGAATATTCCCTCGTAAATGGATATACCATGAGAATTTTCTTGTGTCGTTAAAAATTTAGCATAATTGCAACAAATAATAAGCATTATAGAGAAATTATGTAGGTGTTAATTATCTTTATGTTTTGTAAGGGTTTTGCTCTCGTGGTATTTGTATGATCTTTTTGATATTTATCAAAAACATAAAAAAGATGAATTGTTTGATTTGTCTTATTTATTTGGGTGATAGTTCTGAGCTCTGGTGTAATTTAAGTAAATTAAACTTAGGAAACTTCTTAGGTTATCGTTTTGGTGGGAAAATTCTTAGTCTTTTTGTAATTTTTGCGTTTCAGGGTTTGTTGAGATGTTACTTAATTCAAATGATAATTTTTGGGCGCGGCAATTCTGGCGCGCAATTAATGGAACCGCTGGAGTGACTTAATAATAAGACTCGGTGGTGAGTTTGTTCTTAGGAGAAGATAAAAATGAAAAAATTATTATTAGTGACCTCTCTGGCTTCTGTATTTGTTGCGGCAAATGCAATGGCAGATGTCACTGCTTCTGCAACGGCCTCGTGGGACGCGACGGCAACAAAAGATACCACCAGCATGTTGGTCGTCACTCCGCTGAACTCTTTGACTTTCCAGTATGCCGAAGGTCTGAATGGCTTCAACTCCCAGGATGGCGCATTTGATGTGACTATTCAGGGACAGGAAACGGCAACTGATTTTGAACTGAGCGCTCAGATTATTAGCAATACTCTGACCAACGCCAGTGGCGATGCGTCTACCTTGAACGTAGGGGTGGCATGGAATGGCACCGCGTTGACTAATTCATCAGATACTGTCCTGGTAAATTCCAGCTCGACTTCTGGTCTTGAAAGCCTGATGGCTGATGGTGCTTACAACGGTGCTGACCGCGTCAGCGATCAATCCAACTTCAAATTCACCATCGCATCAGCGACTTCTGATGGTAGTCAGGCAGTAACGGATTACTCTACATTGCCTGACGGCTATTGGACTGGTGATGTAAAAGTACAGTTCAATGCAACCTGGACGACTCCGTCTGCCTAAGCAATAAAAATTCGGGAGAATTTTTCTCCCGAATTTATCAGGAATGGTGTCATGAAAAAATATTTACCGACAGCGATGTTGGTAGGGCTAGTAATATCTTTTTCCGGATGGGCAATAAATGTTGGTGAAATCACATCGATAATGACTTCTGCTGAGAGTACATTATCGAAAGAAATTACCAATACAACAGATGCGGCGCGTTATGTCAGTGTTTCGGTAAAACAATTGTCATCACCTTTAGCGGGGGGCGTCGAAATAAAGCCCGTTAATTCAGGAGAGTTACTCTCTACGCCAGCTAATCTTATTCTTCCTGGTCAGGCAAAGGACGTTTTTCGCTTTTTTTATAAAGGGCCAGCAGATGATGTTGAGCGTTATTATCGTCTGCAATGGATAGATGAGCCGGTCACTGAGAGTGTGGAAACACGGGCTAATAAAATGGCTGTCGCAACAGCGTCCGCTGAGATTGGCACTATTCTGGTGATCGCGCCGCGTAAAGAGCGTTTTGAATATAGCCGCAATGGCGATGTTATTACCAATACTGGCAATGTTTCTTTTCGTGTCATCGCCTATGGCGCTTGCAAAGATAATGCTCGCGATCAGGGACGAGGCTGTCGCGAACGTTATTACATTATGCCGGGTACAAAAATAAAACTGCAGTTTACCGACATTAACAATAACCGTTCACGCATCGGTATCTGGCACGGTAAGCAGTTTATTACAGTGAAGTGATGGTCTATTGCAGCCATCTGTACGGGATAAATAAAAATACCGGAATGTAAGGATGCATATGACAACAACAAATATTGTCGGCGGTAGCATTTGTCTTTTTCTTGCGCTGACACCAGGAACTTCACATGCAGCCCCAGTAAAAGTGGGTAATTACGTTATTCCCAGTGCTTTCGCCCGTTCACTGGAGCAGGGAATGACGGTGCCAGTATATATACGTTACAACGAGACTGACGAGAAAAGTCAGCAAAAAATTGCCGATGCGGTGATTTCACTTGTTGATGGCAAAATTACAGTTAAAGCCCTGACTCTTGCCGAATTGCCCAATAATGCTGTGTTATCCGAGAAAACCCGTGCGTTGGTGGAAAAGATTCGTGATGTGCAGTTTCACGATAATACGAATATTGAACTGTCAGATAATGCTCGACTGCAACTTAATGTTTCATCATTTCATCTGGAGATGATTGTCAGCAAAGATGCGTTAACTGAAGCGATTGTCGCTCGAAGCAGCCTGCTTGGACCTTCCAGCGTTGAAACTCTGTCTAACGTCCTGAATTACAACTTTGGTACCTACTACAACGATTACCGAAATGGCAGCAGTACCCGCAGTTATCTGACGATGGACAATACAACATCGCTGCGGGAGCACCACATTAATGTTAACGGTTCGTTTTACGGCATAGGTGACAGCAATGGTACCAGTAAACTTTATCGCGCGATGTATGAGCGCGATTATGAAGGGTATCGACTGGCGCTGGGGATGCTTGACACATGGAATGTCCAGTCTATTGCCAGCCTGAATGCGCTTAATGGTGGGAAAATTTACGGTGTGAGCTACGGGAATAAAGGAAGTACGGTTGTTGAGAATACCGCGCTTTCGCTAACGCCGATCACTGTATTTTTGCCAGCCGCTGGTGAGGTTCATGTATTCCGCGATGGACGTTTGCTCAGCGTGCAGAACTTTAATATGGGCAGCTATGAAATTGATACCAGTCGTTTTCCGTATGGTGTTTACGACGTCACAGTAGATATCGTGGTCAATGGGCGGACAATTAATAGTCGTGTCAGCCGGGTTAATAAGATCTTTGCTCGCCAACAAGATGCCGGAGTTCATCAGCTCTCATGGCAGTTTTTTGGTGGTTCGCAGGATTATGATCGGGTGAGCTATAAGCGTAACCACTATCAGGATTTGGGTAATGAGCAGACCTGGATTGCCGGGGGGGCCGCATCGGTGACGCTGGCGATATTGTCGGGGCTGGGCCTGAAATCAACGATCTACGGTTTTGACAACAATGCGGTTAATGAAACGGATGTCACGCTCAATGTGAATGAATACGTCAGCGTCGGCAATCAGATGTTGGTAGCGAACGATTCATCATGGCGAAACATCAGTAACATCAATCTCAATGTTCCTGAGGGATATGGTTCCCTTTGGGCATCTCGTGAAGACAGTAAAATTGGCGATCGCTTGCCCATGCAGGAGCGTGATAACTATTCCATTGGCGGAACTCTTAACCTCGGAAAGTTTATTCCTCATGGCGGCTCGCTCACCGTGAGTCAGACGGAGAATCGCTACTCGGGAAATAAATATCGTAATCTGGACTACAGCACAACCCTTTATTCAGGCAGGTATGCCACGGTTGGGTTGCGTGCAGGTATTCAGCGTTATTACTACAACAACCGGAATGATGATGGGCGACAGGAACGTTATGTCAGTCTGGATTTATCGTTGCCGTTGGCATCCTGGTTGAGCATGGGCGTCTCCCGGGATCGCTATGGCAGCACCCAGGGTAATCTCAGCGCGCGTAAGCAGTATGCTGAGGGCCCGATTAAATCGGTCGGATTGTCGGCATCAACGCGACTGAGCGGCGAACAGTATTATGACAATAATTATTCGGTAAACGGCAATTTGAGTTATGACACGAAATATAACGCCGGCACCGTATCGGTAACGCGTTCTGCTGACAACTCCACCAATATGAACTTCTCTTCCCAGGGTTCTCTGGCGTGGGCAGGTAAAGATTTCGGCCTGAGTAAAGAGCGGCAACGATCAGGCATCATTGTGAAAACAGATTTGACCGGCGAAGGGAAACTGGCTGCGAAGATTAATAACCGCAATTATCTTCTCAGCGGTAAATCAAATTTCATTGCACTGCCGCCTTATGCTCAGTACAAGCTGGAGATCCTCAATGATAAAAATTCTGAAGACAGCTTCGATATTGTTTCAGGACGCAAACAGGAGCTGACGCTATATCCGGGTAACGTGGGCGTTATTAACCCTGAAGTGAAAAGCATGGTCACCGTATTCGGGCGTATTCGTTATCCCGACGGACAGTTGGCTGCAAATACCGATATCCATAACCACATCGGTAAAACGCGTACGGATGCAAAAGGTGAGTTTGCTATCGATATTGATAAAAAGTATCCGGTTATTACGTTAATTTCTGCCAATGGCAGGGTATGCGAAGCCGATCTGGATCTGGAAAAAGCACGCGGCGCGGCGTGGGTTGGCGATGTGAAATGTGCAACGCAAACCACGATGGCACAACGATAAGGTATTAATAATGAATAAATCTCTTTCTCTTATTCTCGGTTGTGTCTTTGCCGCATTATCCCCATCCGCCTGGGCGCTCTCGGCTTCCACTCAGGCGGCGGTCAACAACAACTATTTGTTTATAGAAAACAATGTTGATAACGAATACTTTATTACACCGTCCTCCCTCGACCCACGCATTAGCGGGTCGAACACTTGGGTAAAATATGGAAACGACCAGGATAGCCTGGGATATATGGGTATCGTTGGTTGGGTAGCCAATACCACATATTACAAGGATATGTGGATTGAAAATTCGCCAATCAGTGAACCATTTCGGGGGATTCGTTGTACCACTGGCGCTAATTGTCCAGCTTCTGGCTACATTGCTGCCGAGCTAACCGATCAATTCGGTTTTTATCACACTAAAGCAACCGGATCCGGGATCGCCGGTGGATACTATGGTTTTGCATCGCTGACAGACTCGGCGTATGAATACTTCCGCAATATGTCGGTCGGAAGCGCAGAGACATATAACCTTAATTTTTGTCGAACCACGATTGACTATGATTATGCGGCTGGGCAACGTTGTAAAGACCAGAGCAGCGGTAATTGGTATATCAGACCTTATACATTAAATAAAATAGGTCATTTATCTTTGGTGTCTACCAATGCATTTCAGGAGTTATGGGTTGCCAGTGATGGCACCCCGAGCATCACTAAAGACAGTGGTTATTGTGAGCTGGGTGTGGTCAGTCGTGAAGATGGCGTTATCTGTAAGATGATTTCATATAATTTAAATCAAACCAGCAATCTGACGGGATCACTACGCATTCGTATGTACGCGGATAGCGGTTTACTCGGTTTTGCGCCTGCAGCTGCCACAATAAAATATTCTGGTGATGGTCAAACCTGGACTAACTTTAGCTCGACGTCGGTTTATTATAATGTTTTTAGTAATGGTGGTGAGTATATCTATGTTTTTCTGTCGAAAACATTCCTGAAAAATATGGTGGATCGTGGCGTCAGTATCACCAACAGCCAACCATTTACATTTGCTTTTACAAATAGCGTGACGCCAGAGTCGGGGTATTATCAGTTTACGCCTTCGCTGCAGCTCAATATTGTTCCAAAGGAATATGGGATCAGTATTATCTCATCGGATAACAGCACCTCGGCAAGCGGCAGCGGCACAATTGGCGAGACTGCTCCGATTGAGATGGATTACACCGTGACGGTTTCGGGGCCTCGTCAAGCTGATAGCATTACCGCACAAGTTATTGGGGAAAGTACGACGATAAACAATGTGCCTTATTGCCTGTTCACCTCTACGCAAGGTGGGTTATCTGTCCCCATTCCCGCTTTTCTTCAGTACAACAGTCAGTCGGGTGGCGTGATACAGAAACGAAATAGCTGTAGTGAAGCGGCAATCAGCATGAGAGATGCGCAATGGCAACAGACGCCCTGGGACGCAAATAATACAGATGATGGAAGCTACTTTGCGACTGATTTAAAATTGCTTTTCCCAATGAATGATTCGCGTTCGATGTTGACCGTTTCTGGTGCGGATTGGGAAGGTGTTGTCAGTGCCAGCGGAGAGATAAAAGTGACGGCGAATTGGGTGGGAGTGACGCCATGAGCCACTGTCGTTTGGCGCTAAGATGGATATTGCTCTTGCTTTCCGGGCTAACGGTGTTCTCCGTACAGGCCGTCTACCTGGAGTCGACTATTTATGAGATGCCATCGGATAAATCATTTATCAGTAAAAGAATCTATAACGATAGCCAGAAACAGAACGTGTACAGTATTAGCGCAGTTAAAATAGATAAACCGGGACCGGGAGGTGAAAACAGAAGTGC
This sequence comes from Citrobacter sp. A316, assembly GCF_002042945.1. Classification (NCBI taxonomy): domain Bacteria; kingdom Pseudomonadati; phylum Pseudomonadota; class Gammaproteobacteria; order Enterobacterales; family Enterobacteriaceae; genus Citrobacter; species Citrobacter sp. A316. Next base: position 82,202 of record NZ_MVFZ01000019.1, on the reverse strand, counting down.
TATTGCCGAAGGTGAACTTTTGTTTACTCCGCTGAGTTTTTCACAGGCTCCGCAGGCAAGTGAGTTTTTTAAGATTTTCTATCGTGGCCCGCAGGATGATAAAGAACGCTATTACCGAATACTGTTTCGTGAAATGCCGATAACGCTGTTTACCGAGCGTAATCAAGGGAAAGGCGGACAGGCTCTCCCGGTGATCGCTATGGATACCATATTGGTCGTTCGTCCGAGGAAAATGAACCTGGCCTACACCATTGATGAGATAAACGGGACGTTAAAAAACACAGGGAATACTTTTTTCAAAATCATCGTACACCAGGGGTGTCACTCAACTGATGATGAAGCCACCATGCGTTATGTATTACCGGGGGAAACCTGGCATAGTAGTGAGTTGAAAACAAAAAACCGGAAATTTATCGTAGCGTTGCAGAAATACCTACCCGTGGGTCAGGGGTGCTCAAAACTTAATCATTAGAGGTGTTGGATCTGAACCAATATACCCAGATTATATATTGAACCTATACTGTCACTAGCTTTATAAAATGTAGCAATAAGTTTAGAGTCGATGAAACAAAATGTCGTGCATATTACCGGAATGTTTATGGATACAAGATCTACGACATCCTCTCTTAGTTTGTCGGTCAGCATAAACTACGGTAATATGTTATTCTGCTGGTCATTGTAGTTACATGTTTTGTAAATTTTGTATTTATAGTTTTTTGTTTTGTAATGAAGTGAAAGTGAGTAAAGGGATTTGTACTGATTAAGAAATGGAGTTTTTTCTTTTTCAATTTTTAAATGGAACTTACGATGTGATGGGAATACTCATATGGATAACTGTGATTATAAATTCTAAATTTACGTGATATGGCTTATGGATAAATTTATATCACGAACCGCCTTATGATTATTGGAGGTCGAAGGTGTTGTATATTCTCTCGTGAATAGAACGAGGGACCTGCTATGCCATAAATTTAAGTTGGTGATAACTATGAATACGAAAAAAATTTTTCTGCTCAGTTATGATACTTTCCTTTTTTCAGGATTAAAAGCATGGTTACCAAATCTGGTATTGATCGATGCACGGACATTTATTTCTGGCACGCAGTCAGTTATGTCGCAATATCCGTCCTGCTTGCTGGTGATCGATAACCGGTTGCCATTATTATTGGTCAAAAAATGGCTTCAGAGAAACAGTACGCAGTTCATCAATATACACTGTATTGTTCTGCGGATGTGCGAAACCCTGCCTGTTAATCGGGGATATGAAGAGTATTCCTTTATCAATGGGGGGGAATTGTCGGAGCAGTTGATCGCTCAATTAAAAGAGAGTTTATTGGCACCTAACAAAATTGTGGAAGTCAATAAAGACTCACCGATGTTTACTTTTAACTTGACTGAATTTGAAGAAGAAATGCTGTATTCATCATTCACAAAAGAAAAACTGCATGATTTCTGTATTGCTAATTCTCTAACAATTAAGTCAGTGTATCGATATCGGGATAAAATTACTGCTCGCCTCGGTTTTTCTAATTTTAATGAAACGGTTATCTTTTTAACCCGAAATAATTTATTAAATGAAGGTTCTATAATCAATAATAATTTGAGTGGGGATGCGGTTTACACTGATGCATATGATGTTTCGGATACTAGTAGACTGAGTATGGCAATAAGGAATGAGGAGATCATTCCTTATTTTCAGCCCATCGTGAATATCAGGGGCGACGTCTGTGGTGTTGAGGTCTTGGCTCGTTGGCCACAGGGACATAACTATGCTATTTCTCAGCGAGAGTTTATTCCATTGGCTGAAAAAAGTGGCTTAATCAATGAGTTGACTAGCTATTTAATGACCACTGTTGCGCGCAATCTTGTCTCTGGAGGCGCGAGCATTAATAAAACTCTGTTCGTTTCTTTTAACGTCAGTCCGTCAGGTTTAAATAATCCCGTATTCTATTGGGAATGCCTTAATTTTATGGAGATGACGCAAGGTCTGCCGATAAAATTGATGATAGAGATAACAGAGAACCAGACGTTCACGATCACTCCTGCAATCAAAGAGCTTATTCGCTCGTTACGAAATAAAGGTGTTTTGTTCGCTTTGGATGATTTTGGTACTGGATACGCCAATCTCTGCTATCTCAATGAGTTAGACCTGGATGTAATCAAGATTGATAAAAGTTTCATTAAGGAAATTAAAGAGGTTGATCAATATATCCCTATGCTCGAGTCAATTACTCACCTTTCAGGACTCCTGGGGTTACGTACGGTGGCCGAGGGCGTTGAAAATGACTATCAGCAACAATGGCTGGGAAAAAATAATGTTGACTATCTGCAGGGGTATCAGTTTCTACCGCCAGTGACTTTTAATGATTTTATCCGGTATTACCAGCAGTCTGTACATTTGTTTGAATCAGCGTCGGATTCACCTTTATCTACGTAATTCCTTTTTACTACGGTTTTTACATATGAAGGGTAAAACCTTTAAACGAGTATGTGCTCTGAGCTGACATGGCCTGCAGCATGATTTTTTCCTAAACACCAGGGGCAGACGCCTCTGGTATCGGCGTCTTTGTATCGCTGCCTGTCCGTCTGGTTAAGTAAAAAGTCCTATAGTGAGGTATGCACGTTTGTTTATGTATCTTAAACGGGGTATTTATAGTGATATCAGCGTTAATCAAGCAGGTACTGAGGTTTGCCCATAGCCATGCGTCATTTCCTGGCAAAATTAAGAGTCTGGCTTCCACCACCACTCATCCTATTATTATTCCTCATCGCGGATGCGTTGACGGCGATCCCGCGTTTCACATTTGGCGCGGTGACTATCGTAATAAGTGCATTGTTGGCTGGCGTCAGTCTGGCGATGATACTGCATACAGCGTGGCAGATGCGGAAGAAACGTACGACGCTAAACCCACTGCATGCAGAGAAATCGACCACGCTTGTTACTGGCGGATGTTATGCCTGGAGCCGCAATCCAATCTATCTTGGAATGGTTGGACTCCAGTTAGCTTTTGCTCTCTACGTCGGTAGCCTGATTGGAATATTGGCTGCACCGCTGTTTATGCTGGCGGTTGCCAGATTGCACATTGATTTTGAAGAGGAACAACTGCGAAAACATTTTGGGCTGGAATGGAAATGCTATGAGCAGCGTGTTCGCCGCTGGTTATAGAATTCCCTTGCCGCGTACAAGGGCGCCTGTGACGACACGATTCGTGCGTAATTGAATCCGGATGATGCAAAAATAGGCGTTTGATTCGCAAGGCCATTGACGCACCGCCCGGTTAGTTTTAACCTTCTACCCCGTGCTCACATTCGTGGACATGTCCTTTTCAGGGCCGATATAGCTCAGTTGGTAGAGCAGCGCATTCGTAATGCGAAGGTCGTAGGTTCGACTCCTATTATCGGCACCATTTCAAACTCTTCCCAAGTCTACCGAAATCAACTTAAAGCCCGTATAATGCGGTTTCTAGCCCGTATTTTATCTCCTGTTGTCAACTGGACTCAACCGGAATCAAGTTACAGTTGGGGGCATAAGTGGGGGCATTCTGTGTTCGGTCCAGGGAGATGCCCCCAATGAAGCTAAATGCGCGACAGGTAGATGCAGCTAAACCCAGAGAGAAAGCCTATAAGCTGGCAGATGGTGCTGGTTTGTATCTTGAAGTCGTTCCCTCTGGTTCCCGATACTGGCGGATGAAATATCGCTTCAATGGGAAAGAGAAGCGTATGGCTTTTGGGGTCTATCCGGCAGTGTCCCTTGCACAAGCGAGGGCACTGCGTGATGAAGCCAAGAAAAAGCTGGCCGAGGGTATCGATCCATCATTTGCCAAGAAAGAAGAAAAGCTGGTTCGCGATGTGCAGCTCAACAACACGTTCCAGGCAGTGGCGATTGAATGGCACGGAACGAAGGTGAGCCGATGGTCAGAAGGTTATGCCTCCGACATTATCGAAGCTTTCAATAAAGATATTTTCCCCTATATCGGCCTGCAGCCGGTGAATGAAATCAAACCGCTAGTTCTGCTGAATGTGCTGCGTCGAATGGAAAACCGTGGTGCGACAGAGAAGGCTAAGAAGGTTCGCCAGCGCTGCAGCGAAGTCTTTCGCTACGCCATCGTTACCGGTCGTGCGGAATACAATCCTGCAGCGGATCTAACCAGCGCGATGTCAGGGCATGAATCAAAGCATTATCCCTTCCTTACTGTTGAGGAGTTACCAGATTTCTTTAAAGCTCTCTCAGGTTATACAGGAAGCCCACTGGTTGTTCTTGCCGCTCGTCTGCTGATCCTTACCGGAGTTCGCACCGGTGAGCTTCGAGGTGCTTTCTGGAGTGAGTTTGATCTTGAAAAAGCGGTGTGGGAAATACCTGCAGAGCGTATGAAGATGAAACGGCCTCACCTTGTTCCCCTATCTACCCAAGCGCTGGAGATAGTACAGCAACTCAAAGTGATGTCTGGGCAATATCCTCTGGTGTTTCCTGGGAGGAATGATCCCCGTAAAACGATGAGCGAAGCGAGTATAAATCAGGTGTTCAAGCGGATTGGATATACGGGGAAGGTAACAGGACATGGCTTCCGCCATACGATGAGTACGATTTTGCATGAGGAAGGGTTCAATACGGCGTGGATTGAAACCCAGCTGGCTCACGTTGACAAGAATGCGATTCGTGGGACGTATAACCATGCTCAGTATCTGGAAGGGCGTAGGGAGATGATGCAGTGGTATGGCGATTTGTTATCTTTTATGTGTGATGTAAGTACATTAAAATAATATAGTAAGAATGTACAATGTCTTTTTATTTGTTTGCGAAAGAATTTTTGCAGACCAATCTAAAAAGACATTTATCTTTAAGGGTTAAATAGGGATGTTGTATGAAAAAATATGATCAGGTTGATAAGGCTTTTGATTTTTTAGTAGGAAAGGAAAATCGGCAAGAATTTTTTACTATTGCTGAGTTAGCAGTGGCTACTGGTTGGAAAGTTCAGACATGTAAAACATATCCAACTAAAAGATGGAGTAAATATATATCAAGGGATGGCGCTCAATATACTACACTTGGATTAAAATACTTAAGTAAGGAAGACTTCAGAAATCTTCATAGTCAGAAGAGCGTTGAACCGGCCAAAAGTGAGCGAAGCATTAATTTAAAAAAAGCAAGAGAGTTCGCTATGCTTGCTGTTTCTGTTTACAATAATCCATTTACAGAGTTTAAAACTCATGGTTTTATAGTTAATGTAGTTATAGCATATACATCATTATTTCATGCTATATTCGCAAAAAGAGGTGTTGATTATTTTTACTTGAATGATGATGGCTCTCATAAAATTGTTGATGGTGACAAAAAAGCGTGGGAACTGAAAACCTGCTGTGAAAAATATTGGCCTGGAAGAAATACCCCAGAAAAATCGAATGTGTTTTTTTTAATAGGTTTACGTAATATCATTGAACACCGAGGTCTCCCTGAAATAGATACACTAACTTTTGGTGAGTGCCAGGCTTCAATAAATAACTTTGAAGATATTCTCATTAACGAATTTGGTGATGAAAATGCTTTAATGGTAAACTTATCTCTTGCAATGCAACTTACAAGGATGTCTCAGCAAGCGCAGATCGACGCTTTGAAGAAAGTCCAATCAAAAAATTTCACTATTGTTAAGAAATATATCGAGGATTATAAAAGAGACTTGGAGCAAGAAATATTAGAAAGTCAACAATATCGACTCAGAGCTTTGTTAGTCCCCTTGATAGGTAAAAAGGCATCAAGTTCTGATATTTCTATAGAGTTTATCAATGTTAATAATCTCACCGAAGATGAACTTGAGAAATTTGATACTGGTATTGCTTTCATCAAAGGAGTGGAAAATCAATTTAAGTTGAAACCTAAAAAGGTAGTTGAGTTGGTTCAGAAAAAACATAAGTCTTTTAATCTTAGTACTCATGCAAAGTTTTGGAAGCATTTTGATGTCAGACCATCTCATGTAGATAAAACTCTAAAAGGGAAGTGTTGTGGTTATATCGAAGGTTTTGATGGGTATTTATATAATCAGGAATGGGTGCGTAAAATACTAAGTGTTTATTCTGATAATAAAGAGTTGGATAAGGTGTTAGGCTGACATTAAAATAAGATTTTTTTTTGGTTTTGCATTTAACTTCAGCGAGGCTTTTCATGAAAGATGATTATTATTGGTGGGATCTGGAGGGGACTGCTTTCAAAGGGGTACTTTATGATTCGATTAATACATATTTTCTGTATGATCATTCCTACTCTGATTGGAATGAGTTCTCTAAAGCTGATCCTCATATGGCATATGCGCATTTGACCTATATTAGATTTAACGCACTAGAACAACAATTCGTAGATTTAAGAGTTATCCCTCAAATGCTAGGGGTTAATAATTTGCCATTGGTTTCAAAAGTAAAAAATATAAATCGATATGATTGGCTTAAGGCAATTATTGATTTGGCATTATTTAGATTCTCAAGCCTTCGCGATATAACCTTTCATTTTGTTAATGAGGTTTTAGAACTTAATATCCCAGATCACTCTTTAAATATTAAACAGTTCGGTAAGATTATTAAAGACACTCATGCTGATATATTGACCAACTTAAAAATACTTGATTCCTCTGGTGGCCCTCTGCGTACAGATAGAAATACAAGAGCTCATAAGGGATTCTGTAATTTATACACTGATGATGATGAGATGTTTAAGAATATGTCGTGGATAGAGGACTATGGTTCACGCTTAGAAGGATATGATTTAAATGTAATATATGAAAAATCAAGAGATAAGATATACGATATTGTAGTTAATGAAATACAAAGCGCTCTCTCTTCTTGTAAAAATATTGTCGATGAGCTTTATTTTTATTATAGAGACAGGCATGAAGCGCTATCTATAAAGTCCAGAAGTGGTGTATCTGCACATTTCTATAATTATCATGGAAAGAAGGAGTAAATGAATTATTTCACCTGCACAAAAATCCGCATGAAGATGCCACCTGGAGTACCCTGCCCGCGCAGCAATATCCTCTATCTTCAGCGGTTTGTGTAAGTTTGAATCAATCCATTGGGTTATCTCATCGATGATGTCTTCTGTTCTGAATATAAGTCGACGCTCACTAAAAGAGGGCTGTGACACATCCTGTTCGGAATACTTATGATTTATTTATAGATTTCAGCAACCCCGTGTAGCCTGTTATCCCCCGTTGTCGACAGGATTTTGAATGACGTTGCCCCTTGCTCATCAGTCTTACGAGAAAGAACATCCGATAACTCATCAAGCGTATAGGCATTGCTGGCTGAGACTACACCCATCTTTTCTTTCCCAACTGCGTGGTTAATTTCCTGAGCGGCAGATGCGGCATTCACTGAAATAAATCCCATGACCAATGTAGTAATAAGTAGTGCTTTCATATCTAGTACCTCTTTAACAATATGCTTGAAACTGGACTTGTATCAGGAGTAACTTCCTCCATCTGTGTATTCAAATATACAGACCCAAGCTGTCATGAGACTGACCGCTATATGACAAAATTGTCAGGGTTGTAGATTGGTTAATTTTTTTGAATACAGGTTCAGCTCGTTAATAATGCACTCAGGTTCTTCACACAGGGGCATATTGTCTATGTCCAGAACCCCATCATTTTTTTGTGGATCATCAGCCTGCAGGTCTGCAAAGAGTGGGGTAAGAGCCTGCTGTGATTCACCTTGTTCAGCCACCAGCTCGAACGTTTTATTCTTTGCCTCGTCGTTGGTCAGGGCACTGACCAGAACCTGGGCGATTTGCTCCCGGGATATCACACCATCTTCCGGTGTTCCCGTATGGCGACGATCTCCCTGAAGCATAACGATTCTGTGCTCATCATCATTGTTGTAATCAAACCAGCCGGGCCTGACGATGGTATAGGGATGACCACTTGCCCTTACCAGACGCTCGGCACGTCTTTTCCAGTCATGAACCTCAGTGCGTTGATTCCAGGTGCTGAGTCGTTCAGTCACGCTAATCGTGGTCATCAGGCCGATACGAACAGGTGTATCCCTGAATATTCGTAAAATATTGCGCACTCCGCCGTAATCTATCGCCCTGGCACCAATACGCCCCTGGCCATCGGAACCGAGCGTGAAGATGATGGCATCAATATCTTTCGGCAAATCGCTGAGGGTTTCAGGCAATGAAACATCGCCGTAAAAAATATCTGTTCCCCGAGGAAGCGATTTCACTTTGCGCTTATTTCGGATCAGCGCTACAGGCTGATGGCCCATTTTGATAGCGGTATTGACGACATAAAGACCAATACTTCCTGTCGCCCCTGCAACGAGTATTCTCATGATAAACCTACTGATAATTCAGACTTATTTTCGATACGGTCAGAATATCAATTATCATTAATGTCAGTAATAGGGCTAAAATGATTGTGTCTATGAACACCCTTCATGAGTGTGCGATGAAGGGAATGCCTCCATAAGGAAATCGCCGATGCTCAAAGAAAATTTCAACGAACTGCAAATCTTTCTTGTGGTGGCAAGGGAGCGAAGTTTTACCAAAGCAGCGGGCAAACTGGGCGTTTCTCAGTCTGCACTCAGCCACGCGATGAAGGCCTTGGAGGAAAGGCTGAATATCCGCCTTCTGACCCGCACGACCCGAAGCGTTGCCCCTACAGAGGCCGGTGAGAGAATTATTGCCTGCCTTGAACCGCGTATTGCCGATCTTGAGCAGGAGCTGGAATCGCTTGTTCAATTGAACGGCACTGCCTCCGGCAATATCCGTTTATCTGCCGGGGAGCATGCCGTGCGAAGTGTGGTATGGCCGAAGCTAAAACCCTTCCTCAGGGAATATCCGGAAATCAATGTTGAACTGGTGGTTGATAACGGCTTTGTCGATATTGTTGAGGGGCGTTTTGATGCCGGGATCCGCCTGGGCGAAAGCGTGGATAAGGACATGATTGCGGTAAGAATTGGCCCGGACATGAGAATGGCTGTGGTAGGAGCGCCGTCTTATTTCGCTGCAAATCCTGCACCTGAAACGCCGCACGAGCTACAAAATCATCGGTGTATCAATATGCGCCTGCCGACAGCCGGTGGGCTTTACCACTGGGAGTTTGAGAAGGAAGGGAAACCGTTAAGGGTCAGAGTGGAAGGGCAGGTAACGTTTAATCTGCAGGCGGAAAGGATTGATGCGGCGTTATCCGGTTTTGGCATCGCCTGTATACCTGAAGACAGAGTGCAGGATTATATAAAGTCAGGAGAGCTTATTCAGGTTTTGCAGGACTGGTGCCCATCTTTCCCCGGATATTACCTCTACTACCCGAGCCGCAAGCAGCATCCCCCCGCTTTTGCGCTGATGATCGATGCACTTCGCTATCAGGAATAACGGGTCCGCCAATTGCAGCGGACCCGTACGGGTATTAACGGCCTACGCGGGCCTGGTGCTCAGGAGAGTAACGTTCGCCGACGATTTTAATCGTTTCAAGCGCCTGGGTTATCTGTCGCGAGTCATCCTGAGAAAGGATGATGTCGGCGGCCCCCAGGTTTTCCTCCAGCCGGTGCAGTTTGGTGGTACCAGGGATAGGAACAATCCACGGCTTTTGTGCCAGCAGCCATGCCAGCGCGATTTGTGCAGACGTCACGCCTTTCTCTGCCGCCAGTTCACCCAGCAATGAGACCAGCTTTTCATTGGCTTCAATCGCCTGCCCGGCGAAACGCGGCACGGTGCTGCGGTAATCATCCTTGCCAAAAGTGGTTCCTGGCTTAATCGATCCCGTCAGGAATCCTTTGCCTAATGGGCTGAAGGGCACAAAACCAATGCCCAGTTCCTCCAGTAACGGCAGGATCTCCTGCTCAGGCTCGCGCCACCACATTGAGTATTCGCTTTGCAGGGCCGTGACAGGTTGTACGGCATGCGCACGCCGAATAGTTTGCGCACCCGCTTCGGACAGACCGAAATGTTTAACTTTGCCTTCAGCGATCAGGTCTTTTACAGTACCTGCAACATCTTCAATCGGGACGTCCGGATCGACACGGTGTTGATACAGCAGGTCAATGACATCAGTGTTAAGACGGCGTAATGATCCTTCCACAGCTTCACGGATATGCTCCGGACGGCTGTTTAAAATCTGCTGCTTGTTGTCGTCGCCAAAAGTAAAACCAAACTTAGTGGCGATGACCACGCGGTCACGAAACGGTTTTAAGGCTTCGCCGACAACTTCTTCATTGAGGAAGGGGCCATACACTTCAGCGGTATCGAAGAAGGTGACGCCACGTTCAACCGCTGCGCGAATGAGCTCGATAGCCTGACGAGTATCGGTCGCCGGACCATAGCCGTGGCTTAAGCCCATGCAGCCGAGCCCAAGCGCGGAGACTTCGAGTCGGGATTTACCCAGATAACGTTTTTGCATTGAATGAATACCTCTTTTATCGCTACTTAAACATCAAGTTTGCGGCCAGTCAGCCATTCCACCATCGCCGGGTCGCGGTGAGAGAAGAAGGCGCTGGTTGCGGTGTCGAGGGCGGAAATCTGCAGCATATCTTCAGAGCTGAGTTCAAAATCGAGAATGTTGATGTTCTCTTCCATGCGTTCTTTGCGCACCGATTTCGCCAGCGAAACGATACCTCGCTGGAAGATCCAACGCAGCACAACCTGGCCCACGCTTTTGCCGTACTTCTCACCAATCGCCGTCAACACGGGGTGCTGGAACAGGCCATTTTTACCCTCAGCAAACGGTGCCCAGGCTTCCGGCTGAATGCCATGGCTTTGATTCCATGGAACGGCATGCAGCTGCTGGTTGAAGGGGTTAACTTCAATCTGGTTCACCGCTGGGGCCACGTTGTTGAAGGCGATAAGGTCGGCCAGTCGGTCAGGATGGAAATTGCTGACGCCAATGGCGCGAATTTTTCCTGCCTGATGCAGTTCTTCCATAGCACGCCATGCCCCATGGACATCGCCGTAAGGTTGATGAATCAGATACAGGTCGACGTAATCAAGTTGCAGCCGATTCAGGGAGCGTTCGAATTGGGCTTTAGCGCCTTCGTAATTGGTATCCTGCAGCCAAAGTTTGGTCGTTACAAAGAGTTCGTTGCGGGCGATACCGCTCTGTTTAAGTGCGTTCCCGACCTGGGTTTCATTCTGGTAAGACGCGGCAGTATCGATCAGGCGGTATCCCGTATCGATCGCATCAATAACGGCTCTTTCGCATTCAGCAGCATCCGTCATCTGGAAGACACCAAAGCCCAGCAGGGGCATTTCAATACCGTTGTTCAGTTTTACAGTTTGCATGACGTTATCCTTCAGCTGTTGTATAGGAAAAGCATAACGCAAAGTGATTTATTCGATTAGATGGGGTAATTAGCTAGGGTTTATTAGATGTACTCATTAATTTATGAAGGGTTGGCGGTCGGCTTTGTGCCAGGAGCGGAAGTTGCTAAAAAATAGGTACCAGCGAGAGGGAGAAAACCGTTTACTGCAGAATAAACATGCGAGCCTATAACTATTTGACTGCAAAAGCGCTCTAGTTCCTCACTGTCCATTTTGTTGTCATGAAATTTCCTTCACGTTAATCCCCACCATGCCAATCTGAATAAAACACCTATTAATCAGATTGTTATAAAATTTTTGCATGCAAACTGTGAGCAAATGCACACAATTTACTCCAGCAGTGGAAAGAAATAATATTTCATGTCACATTGATATCACGAAATTTATTTCATGAGGCGTGACGATGGAAACCAAAGCATTCATATCAAAAATAATCAATGAGTTAGATGTTGTTAAAGAATCACTTCAGGAAGAGGATTGCGCTAAACTCATTGCTGCCGTGCAAAGCAGCAAGAAGGTGTTCTGCTATGGGCTGGGCCGTGCAGGATTTTCAATGAAGGCATTCACCATGCGTCTTATGCACATGGGGAAAGAAGTGTATTTCCTGACTGAAACCATCACACCCAATTTTGGTGCCGGTGATTTGTTTATCGTTTCATCGGCCTCCGGTGAAACAGCCCAGTTAATCGCCCTTGCTAAAAAGGCGCGCCAGTTGGGCGGTAAGGTTGCCGTACTGACAACCAACAGACAGTCAACGATCACTGAATTTTGTGATGTGACCGTTCAGATTAATGCCCCTTCCAAAAATCAGAAACAATCCTCTTTCTGCTCTTCTCAGCCGATGGCCTCTCTTTATGAACAGGCACTGCTTATTATTTCCGATGCACTGATAATGAAAATGGCAGCAGAAAGTGGCTCTCCAGAGGAAGAATTATTCCGACGTCATGCGACTCTTGAATAAAACGATATTATCAATAATTTGCTCTGACCCTACAGGAGAGTAAAATGAGCAGCAAAATAACATCACTGTTTAATTTTAAAAAGCTTCAGAAATTTTCTTCTGCTCTGATGCTGCCTATTGCTATCTTACCCGCAGCCGGATTAATACTGGCTATTGGTACCTCTTTCCATATTGAACTGCTTGCAAACTGCGGGGGTATTATATTTGCTAACCTCCCGCTTCTGTTCTGTGTGGGTATCGTTATTGGCCTGACCGGCGACGGCTCATCATCCCTGTCCGCTATTACCAGTTACATGATCCTGAATGCCACGATGGGCACAAAACTGGGGATCACACCTGAATCTGTGGCAGCAAGTAATGGTGATTATGCCCTGATCCTGGGTGTTCCTACGCTTCAGACCGGGGTCTTTGGCGGGCTTATCGTCGCCATTTTTGTGTATATGCTTTATAAGCGTTTTCACAACATCGAACTACCTCAGTTCCTGGGCTTCTTTGGCGGGAAACGTTTCGTGCCGATTATTACGGCTGTAGCGGCCATTATTGTGGGTTATATCCTGCCATGGCTCTGGATCCCGGTACAGAAAGGGCTGGCTGAGTTATCAACTCTGGTGACGAGCGGTCACAACGCAAACTTCGCTGCGTTTATTTACGCCGTCGGTGAGCGTTCTCTCATCCCATTCGGTCTGCACCATATCTGGAACGTGCCGTTCTATTACAATTTTGGAGAGTACATGACCAAATCCGGTCAGTTAGTGACTGGCGACATTCCTGTATTTTTTGCCCAGCTGCGTGACGGCGTGCCGCTAACCGCCGGGCTGTTTATGACCGGTCGTTTCCCCATTATGATGTTCGCTTTGCCTGCTGCTGCGCTGGCGATGTATCACGAAGCGAAACCAGAGCGTAAGGCATTAATTAAAGGCCTGCTGCTCTCTGGCGCATTAACGACTTTTGTCACCGGTATCACAGAGCCACTGGAATACTCATTCCTGTTTGCAGCGCCGGTTCTTTATATTATTCACATCTTCTTATACGCCTCTTCCTTCGTGCTGATGCATGTGCTGGATGTTCATATCGGCCATCCATTTGCCGGTGGGTTAATTGATTTCGTACTGAACGGTGTCTTACCAAACCGTACCCCCTGGTATCTGGTCATTATTGCCGGAGCAGGCTACGCGGCGATTTATTATTCCGTGTTCCGTGTATTAATCCGCAAGCTGAATCTCAAAACTCCGGGCCGTGAAGATGAAGAAGTCGCTGTTGAACTCAATCTCAGCCGTGAAGACAGGCCTTACGAAATTGTTGCCGCAGTCGGTGGGTTCGAAAATATTGAAGATGTCGATGCCTGCGCTACCCGTCTTCGCCTGGCACTGGTGGATGATTCAAAAGTCCAGGATAAGCGCCTGAAAGAACTGGGTGCCGCCGGGCTGGTGAAACTGGGGGATGGTGGTGTTCAGGTCATCTTTGGTGGCAAGTCTCAAATTCTCCGTGATGAAATTAAAGCCGTCATGGGAAAGCCCCGCCAGACCACTGAGCCAACGCTTACGCCTGCCTGTACCAAATAATTCGTTCATACCGGGCTGGTAACAGCCCGCTATACAAAGAGAGTTAAAATATGAAACCACAATTACTGGCAAATGCCATCCGTATGCTTAGTGTCGATGCCATTCAAAAAGCGAATTCAGGTCACCCGGGTGCACCTATGGGAATGGCAGATATCGCCGAAGTTGTCTGGCGTCACCATTTACGCCATAACCCAAAAGACCCGCAATGGTTTAACCGTGATCGTTATGTTCAGTCAAACGGTCATGGCTCTATGCTGCTCTACTCCCTGCTCCATCTTACCGGCTATGACGTCACCATGGATGATATTCGCGACTTTCGTCAGCTGCACTCCCGCACGCCAGGCCATCCGGAGTACGGGTATACACCAGGCGTTGAAACGACTACAGGCCCGCTGGGCCAGGGTGTGGCAAATGCCGTAGGGATGGCAATTGCAGAAAAAGCGCTTGCGGCTCAGTTCAATAAGCCCGGCTTTGACATCGTTGACCACCATACCTGGCTGTTCCTTGGAGACGGGTGCCTGATGGAAGGGATTTCACACGAAGCCTGCGGTCTGGCCGGAACGCTGAAACTCGGCAACCTTATTGCCGTCTGGGATGATAACGGTATTTCTATTGATGGTCATGTTGAGGGCTGGTTCTCAGAAGATACTGCTGCTCGCTTCCGCGCCTATGGCTGGCATGTCATTGAGGGAATCGATGGTCATAATCCAGAAGCTGTCGATGCGGCCGTGCGTGAAGCGAAAGCCGTTACAGATAAACCCAGCCTGCTATGTTGCAAAACCATCATTGGCTTTGGTTCACCTAATAAAGCCGATAGCCATGAATGTCATGGTTCCGCTTTAGGCGCTGATGAAGTTGCTCTGGTCCGTGAGCGCCTAGAATGGCCATATGCGCCGTTTGAAATTCCCGCTGCCATTTATGATGCGTGGGATGCAACCGCGAAAGGTTCTGCTGACCAGAAGCAGTGGGAAGAATTGTTCGCAGCCTACAGTAAAGAGTGGCCTGAATTAGCCAGTGAGTTTGTTCGCCGAATGAAAGGTGACCTGCCGACTGGCTGGGAAGAGGATATGAAGAAATATATACTCAACCTTCAGGCTCATCCGGCAGCGCTTGCCACACGTCAGGTCAGTCAGAAATGCCTGAATCATTTCGGTAATATGCTACCTGAGCTGATGGGCGGTTCTGCTGACCTTTCCCCTTCAAACCTGACGCGCTTCCAGAAATCCGTCGATTTCACGGCCGAACATCCGGAAGGTAATTATATTTCCTACGGTGTACGTGAGTTCGGCATGTCAGCGATCATGAATGGCCTGGCGCTGCATGGTGGATTCATCCCTTACGGTGGCACTTTCCTGATGTTCATGGAATATGCCCGGAACGCGGTGCGTATGGCAGCACTGATGAAAATCCGCTCAGTCTTCGTCTATACGCACGACACGATTGGTCTGGGGGAAGACGGGCCAACACATCAACCTGTTGAACAGCTGGCTTCATTGCGCCTGACGCCAAATATGGAGACATGGCGTGGCTGTGACCAGGTCGAAGTTTCAGTTGCCTGGCAGCAGGCTGTTGAACGTAAGGACGGGCCTTCTGCACTGGTGCTCACTCGTCAGCCTCTTGAGCAGCAACCTCGTACTGCAACACAGCTTGAAGAAATTGCACGTGGCGGATATATCCTCAGCGATTGCGAAGGTAAACCAGAGTTGATCCTGATCTCTGCCGGTTCTGAGATTGAGCTGGTCGTGAGCGCAGCAAAGATTCTGCGTCAGGAAGGCCGCCAGGTGCGTGTGGTGTCAATGCCATGTACTGAGCGCTTTGATAAGCAGGATGAGGCCTGGCAGGAAACGGTTCTGCCTAAAGATGTACGTAAACGCCTGGCAGTAGAAGCCAGCATTGCCGGTTTCTGGCAGCGTTATACGGGTCTGGACGGTAAAGTTATCGGGATGACCACGTTTGGCGAGTCTGCCCCGGCAGGGATCCTGTTTGACCACTTTGGCTTTACAAAAGACAACGTACTGGAACATGCCAGAGCATTGCTACAGAGCTAAGATGTAGTGAATAAAAGGGATAAAAAAGGAGCGTCTGCTCCTTTTTTTATCCTTTGAATTTTGACCCCAGAAACTCTTCTCTGCTGCGGTACAACTCATAACGAGTCTTATCCTGATGCATAAAGAGCAGGACCAGCATATCGATCATCCCCATGGCCGGTACACGAGTTGAGTCAAAGGCTTCAAAGAAAATCTTATCACTGACTGCCGTGGTTAACTGGCAGGTCGATATTTTGGATAGTGGAGATTTAATGTAGTTAGTGACGCAGACAGACTTTGCCCCACGTTGTTTCACAACATTAAAGATGTCCAGCATGAGATTCGTGCTTCCCGAGTTGGAAATACCAAACGCCACATCGCGTTTCCCCATGGCATAGGCGGCATTGAGTTGCATTTCCGGGCTGACATGAACAATGGTTTTAATACCAAACTGCCCAAACTTATAAGCCCCATAGACCGCCAGTGGGTTTGAGTTCCCCGCGCCGAAGAAGTAAAGCGTGTCGCATTCAGAAATCATCGCCAAAACGCGCTTCAGGATTTTTTCATCAAAGAACTGAGCTGACTGAATAAGATCTTCCGCCTGCTTCTTGAGCAGGAATGTCGCCAGTGATGCAATGTCAGAAAAATCCGTCTCTGAAGGATAGCCTTCGTCGGGGTTAATCACCTCTTTTGCCAGGGCAATTTTCAAATGATAGTAACCCTGATAACCTATTTTTTTACAGGTACGAACGATTGTGGCTTCACTGGCTTTACTCTTATCGGAGAGCTCCGATACGCTGTAGTTCACAATAGCGTCGGAGTGATTAAGAATGTAATCCGCCACTTTTTTTTCAGCGGAGTGAAGAGTCGGGTAGTTACTCTGTATCAGACTTTTAACTGAAATATTGTCATTCATCTTGTGAACACGCTGTTGTTATTAATGTGTTGCATTATAACACAACTGTTCTCTAAGGTAATATACATTGGAAGGCGGCGCGAAAATGCCAGAAGATTACAGACCGGTTACAATCCCCGAGGTTTTATTTCCGCGCCTTATACAGGCTTTTATCTATGTCATAAAACTAGATAAACATTAATACTGAAGGGGTGATTATTACTATTTAGCTGAATACGCTTAATCCCGAACTAAAATGCGATCGCCTTCCGCTAACATTCAAAATATTCTTCATACATAAAACCCACAATAATTGACACTGCTTGTTTATACAATCAGAGAATCAACAGGCATCTGAAATCGTTAACATTGGTGCGAGTAGGTCCTGTAATAATAGAATCCCCTGTTGCTTCAAAAAATCCATGAGCATCATTATTGTCGAGGGCCTGTCGGGCATTAAGGCCTGCTTGCTCGGCTCGCTTTAACGTGTCCGGGGAAATCCATGCACCGGCGATTTCCTCCTGACCATCAACGCCATCCGTATCTCCTGCAAGTGCATAAACACCTTCCAGGCCATTGAGTTGCAGCCCCAGCGAAAGAAGAAATTCTACATTACGACCACCGCGCCCGTTTCCTCTGACCGTAACTGTTGTTTCCCCGCCTGAAAGGATCACACACGGTCTGCTGAACGGCTGGTTATGAAGCGCAACCTGGCGGGCAATACCAGCCATCACTTTTCCGACATCCCGCGACTCACCTTCAAGACTGTCTCCGAGAATATAAGCCGACAGACCCTGCTTTATTGCCATGTCAGCGGCGGTTTCCAGGGCAAGTTGAGGTGTGGATATCTGGTATGTCTCGCTGTTTTTCAGACACATATCACCGGGCTTAATACTTTCCGTGTCGCCAGCTATAAGTAAATCCATGACATAATCAGGCAACTTGATGTTGTATCGGTTAATTATGTCCAGTGCATCCGCGCACGTAGAGGAATCGGCAACCGTTGGCCCGGAAGCAATATCACGGGGATCATCACCTGGCACATCCGAAATCATCAAGGTGATCAGCTTTGCCGGAGAACAGGCTGCGGCAAGACGGCCACCTTTTATGGCCGAGAGGTGGCGGCGAACACAGTTCATCTCACCGATCGTTGCACCTGATTTCAACAACTTCCGATTGATAGCCTGTTTTTCATCAAGACTGATACCTTCGAATGGCAAAGTCAGTAAAGACGAACCACCGCCTGAAATCAGACACAGTACAGTGTCCTGCTCTTCGAGATGGCTGACCAGGGAAAGAAGGCGTTTTGTTGCGGTCAGCCCTGCCTCATCCGGGACAGGGTGAGCTGCCTCAACAATTTCAATATGCTCACAAGGAACTGAATATCCGTATCGGGTGATAACCAGCCCACTGAGTTCACCTTCCCAGTTGTCTTCCACAGCTTTTGCCATAGCTGCCGAAGCTTTCCCTGCCCCAATGACCATCAGCTTTCCCTTTCTGTCTTTTGGGAGGTACTTCGGAATACTGTGATGAGGCTGTGCAGACTCTATGGCCGCCAGGAACATACTTTTCAGCAAAGAACCTGGGTTTATTTTATCGTTCATGAATAACTCCATGAGACATATATTTTCAGTGATGGTTTAGAAAATATTACTTTTAATGATTTCGGTAATATCTTCGTTATAGCGCTTTCTATTTAGCATTTTGGGATAGGCTATATCTACGCACTCAATTTCTAATGCTTCGCAAATTTTCTCTGCTTTGGAAATCGGATGAATAACATCGTAGAACGTGCCAACCACACGGAATGGAATGCCTGACTTCCTGATAAGCTCTGCATCAAAACAGGTATCGCATGTCGTCATCCTTCTGAGCAGTGGAATAACTCGTTCTGGATCAATTTTGAACATACTGACCAGTGAACTGACATTATCTGGAGACTGGAGAGACAGCTCCTCAAAAATCTCAGTATCCCTGAATTTCTCCAGGCCTTTATCCGCGCCATAAATCTCAATGTAGTTCGCCACGACACTGTGGACTTGTTGGCTGTCCGGCATGCCCTTCGTAAAGAATGCAGGACGAACCAGGGTGACTGATTTAATTCTATCCGGATAACGCGCCGCAAGTGCGGCGCTCATTGCTGCTCCAAGAGAAATTCCTGCCACCGATACGCTTTCCAGCTTCAGATGATCCACCAGTGCCATAACGTCATCTGTAAAATTACTGATGTTCAGCTCTGAAACAGGTCCCAGGTCAGAACCGCCATGTCCACGACAATTCAGTGTGATAAGACGGCAATGCTCATCAATGAAAGTGGAACGTGTCTGGCCGTGATCCCCTGTCAGTCCGTGCTGAAATACGATGACTGGCCCATCGGCCTGGTTGTCGTAGTAATTAAAATTCAACCCGTTATGCTGGAAGGTATGTAGCATGGTTCCCCCCTTAGGCCGGTTGCAGGTAGGTATCAAGCATGACGGAGACTTCGCCAGCTTCGTCTGCTGCCAGACCATGAGTCACAACACAACCGTCAAAACCTGTATTACGCAGATGTGTCAGATAAAAATCGTAATCCAGTACACCTCGACCGGCGGTGGTGAATGAACCATCCGGGGCCCTGTCTTTAGCATGAGCAATCGCGATATCATTGCTCAACAAGCCCAGAGCATCACTAATAATCTGGTGTTGTTCCGCAAGCGTGGCTTCTTCAAACAGGTTCGCCGGATCGAATATCACTCGCAGCAACGGACTCCCCATTTCATCTATCAGCTGGCGAGCTTTTGCGGCTGAGTTCACCACATTTGCCAGTTCAGGTTCGATACCCAGCGCCACGCCGTATTTCGCAGCGATAGCGAGTGCTTTACGCATGGAGGTCACCAAACTTGCCCAGGCTTCAGGATTGTTATTATCTGGATGAAAACGCCACTGGTCTTCCGGGTCCATCGTGCCGGTACAGAGCGTGACCAATGGACATTCCAGCATTTCTGCTGCCGCACAAATTGCATCCAGGCAGCGCATACCATGCTCAATCACCGCAGGATCCGGGTGCGTCATGTTGAATGTCGCTGATATCGCTTCCAGCTGAACGTTGTGTTTCTTTGCCGCCTGTCGGATTTGCTCAACAACCTCAAGCGGGACGTTATCCGGCAGGGCTTTAAGCCCTGCACTGGCAAAATTAAACTGTGTTGCCTGATACCCAAGCTGGCTTATTAATGCAAAATTTTGATCCACACTGGTGGTATCGAAAGTTTTCGAAAAAATGCCTTTATTCATTATACAGACCCTCTTGCATCAGCAACACGTACAGATTTACCGGTTCGTGTTGATTCCTGGATAGCCACCATGGTTCTCACTGTACGCAAACCTTCTTCCAGGGTTGCTGCGCGGATGATTGGCGTTTCGTTCAAAATCGAGTCTGCAAAGGCTTCGAGTTGGCGGCGGTAGAACTGACCGTCAGCTGCCAGAGGACGGGTGAAGTTCCCGGTCGCTTTGCTGAAGATTTCTACGTCGCTGGATTTATAGAACCATGGGTTATAGGTTTTGCCGACAACACTGCCGTTTTCCCCATAAATCTGGAAACCTTCATGCCAGTCCATATGAACACCCAGCGTCAAATCGAGCTGCCCAAGGGTACCGTCAGCAAAGGCAACACTCATTAACCAGCATTGATGACCTGCGCGTTTGAGGTAATGGGATTCAATTTCGGTAATATCACCCGCCAGGTGCATAGCCGTATCCAGCAGGTGGCTGCCATGTGACAACAGATTGTATTGCTGAAGATCGGCCTTTGGCGCAATTTTCGGTTTACGTTTAGACTCGCTCAGAATCACTTGCGGCTGAACGGCATTAATGGTCAGGTAGCGCTGGCTGTTATCGCAGTACCAGCCTTTATAAGCGACCAGTTGCCCCATTTCCGACTGGATAAAATCACGCGCAGCCTGGATTCCGCCGTCGAAGCGTTTCATGTGTCCAAGCTGGAAGAGTCGGTCGGTTTTGTTGACGACCGCCACCAGTTCTTCACACTCGTCGATGGTAATACCGAGCGGTTTTTCACACAGGACATGTTTACCTGCGTTAATTGCCATCATCGCCAGTTGAATATGGAAGGCATCTGCGGTTGCAATAATGACGGCATCGACGTTCTCGTCATCCAGCATTTGCTGATAGTCAGAATAAGCGACCGTCGGCTGCCAGATTGCCTGCATACGGCTACGCAAGTCATCTGCGCTGTCGCAGATAGCGTAAAGCTCCGCGTTACTGGCTTTTGAACAGGCTTCAAAATGCCCGGCCTGAGAAATGGGGCCGCAGCCCAGAACACCTACTCGTAATTTTTTCTGTTCAACTGTCATTTCGCTTACCTCAATAAAGTGACCATTTCAGATAGCCATGTCTGGCTGTATCCGGATACCTCCATTATTGGCTTGCCAGGAATATGGAAAACTGAAAAAATCACTCCAGTATTCTTCCTCCTTTATTTCATAAAGATGATTTGGTGTGATTGTCATCACAAAAAATTCTTATAAACAGCAAATAAACCCGGAAATATCATGTCAATTAAATCATCCAGACTGAACGACCTCTACATTCGCCTACAACGGAGGTTCCATCCTGAAAAAGATGTCTTTGTGAAGGTGTCTGATATCGCTGAGGTTCTGGGCTGTACGTCGCGCAATGTCAGACTGGTACTGACGGAAATGGCAGATCACGGCTGGATTCAGTGGTTTCCGGCCTCTGGACGTGGCAAGCAGTCCCGGCTTGTTTTTCTGCGTTCATCCGAGCAAATCTCACAAAATGAGATCAGGGAAATGCTTGAAAGCGGCAGGCTGGCTGAAATGCTGACCCTTATCGAAGGGGATACCACCGAGCTGGAAAATCAGATTTATCAACACCTGGGGACGGTGATTGAGGGGGAGAGTAAGATTGTCCGCGTTCCCTGGTACCGGAGCCTGGACAGGCTTGAGCCCTGGAAGCCCCAACGACGAACTGAGCGGCATTTGCTGAGACAATGCTTCTCAGGGCTGACTCGTTATGACGATGAATTAAAAAGAGTGGTTCCTGACCTGGCGCACCACTGGGTCAAGAATGACACCGCAACCCAATGGGACTTTTATCTGAGGTCGGGACTGAAATTCTCTGATGGCTCACCTCTACAGGCATCTGACATTGAGAAATGCCTCAACGCCATGTGTCGGTCACCTGTGTTTTCACGTATTTATTCCGGGATTGAAAAGATACAGGCTATTGATAGACAAAGGCTAATATTTACCCTAAAAACCCCGGATATACATTTCGCAGATTTGCTTTCACATACTTCAGCTTTGATTTACGGAATGAATAAAGGGAAGGTTATTTTTTCGGGGCATTGGCTGGTTAAAAGTCATGATGATTTTAACCTTGTCATGAAGGTAAACCCCTGGTATCACGGACTCAGGCCCGTTATCGATGAAGTGAACATTATGCGAATCGAGTCCGATATTCTCGATATGGGCCGAATTCAGGTCTTCTATCAAGGAATGAGCAGCGGGGAAAGTGAAGTTTCACAAGCAAGGATTGAACGGGGCTCGTGTTTTTTGGTGGTCGACGGGAATGGACGATTTGCTGAGGAAGAAGACCGGGTCTTTCTTAATCATGTCCTTCAGCCAGTGGACATCCTCAAAAATTCGTCTCACCGTAAAAAAATGAACCTCGCCCTTTCAGTTGCTCAGGGGCTGCTGCCTGGTTGGTATCACCGTATCCTCGATATTGTTCCTCCTATACGCCACAAAATGTACCGTGAATTGACCCTCGCCACATTCGAGCAACCGGAACTGGCGAAACATGCAGAAGGGATAGTCAGCATTCTTGAGCGCTACGGGATTAAATGCCGGGTTGTCACTCGTTCGTTTCAGGAGTTCTTTAGCACGCCGCCAGCGGATATTGATTTATGGCTAACCAATTTTGTTCTGGATGATGCCAATGATTGTTCACTAAACAACTGGCTTCAGTCTGATCCTATTCTGGAGCGATGCGGAAACGGCTGGAAGAAAGAGAAGAGCCAGGTGGCAAAGGAAATACGCAGCGGTGAAATAGCTTGTGAAAAAGCGCTGGAAAAGTTGGTGCGTCAATTCACCTTCTCACGCTGGTTTATCCCATTGGTTTATCATCGTGTCGATCACGAGCAAATTCGCCACAATTCTGCATTCAGTAATGAACTCGGTTGGGTCAATTTCAGTGATGCCTGGTTTGATATCCGGTGAAGCAATTCGATTCGCAAAAATATTGTCTGATATCTTTCGTAAAACTGATGGTTAAATTGTTGTACATACCCAAGTCCAATGTGGTCAGAATGTCCTCTTACTTATAGCCGTTTGTTAAATTTTACTGCCTCTAGCCATGCACCAGTCGTCCAAAAAAGCAAATTATTCTAAAGAAGCTTTTCATCCTGACCCCTCATTTCCGAGGGGCAAAGCTTTTCCCTTTATTGTAGAGTTTTCTCCTTCAGGAATTTACTCACCAAATCAGCAATCTGCACATTATTTAAATCAGAGAACGGGAAGTGGGTATTCCCTTTGATTCCCACTTCAGGCAAATGCGTTACCGTCACATCCCCGCCATGCTTATTCACCACGTCACGCCACTCACGCGCCATCGCAAGGCGTACACGCCAGCTGTCCTGCGCGGGCATGGCAACCGGCTTATCCGGTATGTTATCGCCGTAAATAATCAGAATCGGGATTTTGGTCAGCGCCATAAACTGCTCCATCGGCACCGGCTCACCCTTCAGCGTGTCGAACGCGCTTGGCATAGGGGCTGGGAGTTCTTTTTCCGGGAAGGCAAAGCTGCTTCCTGGCTCAAAGGCGACAATGGCTTTGACCTTGTCATTTTTCATCGCCGTGTACCAGCCTGGTCCGCCACCCTGAGAGTGGGTGAAGAGGATAGCGGGGCCGGATTTATCCACGACGGCGGACATTGCATCCGAGATAACATTGATATCAAACGGTCCGGTATTCGGGGTCATCTGACGGAAATACTGATTCAGTGCTTCTTTGTCGTGAGAGAACTGAACGCCCTTAAAATACTCTGGCCACACGCCGACGCGGAACTGGTTGAACCACATCTGCTCATCCGGTTTAGGCGTAACCGTACCTTCTACAGTCGTACGCCCGGCGCTGCCCCGACGCGGCTGATCGACAAGATAGGTTGAGAATCCACGACGCAGGAATATATTCTGGAACCCTTCACGACCATCCGGAGTACTTTCCCAGGTACGGGAGAACTGACCTGCGCCGTGCAGCATGACGATAGGGTATTTATGCGGATTTTCCGGAATTTGGTAGAACACTGAGGCATGATCGCCATGGTAGGTTTGACCAGCAGACTCCAGCGGCTTTTTCGCGTCAAATTTTCCTGGTGCGGTGATGATGGTGCCACCAGCAGAAAAGCTTCCTTGTTCCTGAATGACCAGCGGCTCGGCATAGACCGACTGAGCCACCAGGCCACCCGCCATTACGCAGATGGCCAGCGTTTTTAAGATTGTCTTCAAGATTACATCCTCTGTTATGTTTGCCGTTCAATAATATCTGAGTTGTCCGCGTTAATTATTTAGCACCCCTGATTGCCCTTATTTGGCAGACTCATGAATGCGGACGATTAACTGCGTATTGTCTCTAACCAGCTGGTAACCGTTTCAGTGGTTCTTCGCTCCTGGTCGCATTCAATGACCAGCGGTTTTTCCCGACGTGCAGTCGGGGCAAGACGGGTAAGGATGTCGTCGCTGTCTCCTTTACCGTAGCCACCGTGAGTAATGAAGGGGATGATTAACTTGCCCGCAAGGTTGTGGCTGCTGAGAAAAGTTTGCACTACAGGCGGCACGCTGGTCCCCCAGATCGGAAAGCCTAAATACAGGGTCTCGTAGCGTGAGATATCTGCGACGCTATTTTTCAATGCGGGTTTTACTCCCCGCTCACGCTCATTTTTCGCCTGTTCAACGGTCTGAAAATAGTCTTCCGGATAAGGCGTAGCCGGTTCGATTTCAAACAGATCGGTATTCAGGCTGCGGTGAATGACGCCCGCAATCACCCGTGTATTTCCGCTGCGGGAAAAGTACGCCACCAGAACACGGCTTTTACCCTGCACGTTTGCGGTTCCGTTCGCAGCTGAGGCAAAAGCAACGTTCGCCAGCGTCAGCCCGGCAAGTGCGGTGATTAACATTCTGCGGTTGGGATCATGCTCCAAAATCCACTCCTAATCGTTTGCGAGCGCCTGCTGCAGCGCCTTTTCAGCTCGCGTTGCTGCATCACTTTCGCCATGTTCACGCAGAACCTGTGCCAGATGGCGCAGCTGCGACGCCGTCAGGCCGACCCGCATGCTGGCTCGCGTATGCGACAGCAGTTGTGATTCGACGCCCGGCGTGGCCGCTAATGCGCCAACCGTTGCCAGCTCGCGGCTTTGCCAGTCGAGGTTATCACGGGCGAAAATGTCGCCGAAAAGGTGCGTTTGCAGGAACTGGTTAATCACCGGGGCAAAATCAAACAGTGGGCCCTGGACGGGAGCGCCTGAGATTTTTGTCTGGTTTGCGGTACCGACACGGCGAAGCTCATCCCCGACAGGGATCGGGGCAACCGGTTCTTTACCCTCAACGTCTTTGATACCACGTTGTTTACGTGCTTCGACGACCTTCATCAGTTCACTAAGCGCATTCAGGCTACGGGGGAAGCCCGTATAGGCATAAAGCTGGACGAGAATCTCTTTGGTTTCGTTTATCGTGAGCCCTGCGTCAAGACCCTGATTCAGGGCTGCATTCAGCTTATCCATCTGGCTGCTGGCCATCGATGCCGCAATCAACGGGATGGCCTGTTGGCTCGCTGACAGCGTATCTGAAACCGTTTGTTCGTGGTTCATTTCTGAGGCTCCTTTATTGACGGACGCAGCATGTGCCGCGAGACCAAAACCAAAGGTCAGCAGTACCGCTGCCGCTAATGTTTTAATGGGCGTGGTATTGTTCATCTGTCACTTTCTCCATCCAGTTAACGCTTTTGCCATCCACAATCCCGGTTATCGCCAGATGCGTCATCGCGCTGCCGGGGGCCGCCCCGTGCCAGTGTTTGACGCCCGCCGGGCAAGAGACAACGTCACCGGCGCGGATAACCTGCACCGGCTGGCCTTCTTGCTGGGTGAGCCCAACACCCGAGGTCACAATCAGCCGCTGACCTGCCGGATGCGTATGCCAGGCGGAACGAGCGCCGGGTTCAAACGTGACATAAGCCCCGGAAACAGGGATGTCGTTATCCGGTTTGAAGAGAGGATCAACCCTGACACGACCGGTAAAGTTCTCGGCTGGCCCGAACACCGCATTCTGACTTCCTGCGGGGGCGATATGGACAGCGGGATTTTGTTCCGCTGCCCAGGATGAAAATGTGAAGAAGGGCAGTAACAGCCCGAGGTAACGTAAATGTCCGATCATGCAAAGCGTCCTTATCAATGAAGAGGGGATTGCCTGCGATGATTTTATCGGGAGGGTAATGACGTCAGGCTGACGCCCCCCTGACAATTCTGTCAGCTAACCCGGGTCCCGGCTCAGTACCGGATTGAGCATTGTCTGCCGCTTTATCCGCTTGTAGCGCAAAGGTGAGGCCAAAAGTATTGATGCCTCCTTCACTACGGGCAAAGACATATCCCCGGTGCATAATGGCGACGGCACGCACGATCGACAGGCCCAGTCCATGATGGGTATCACTCTTGGCCCGGGAGGTGTCAACGCGATAGAACCGCTCGAAAAGCCGGTGTAAGTGCTCTGGTGCTATTGGATCGCCCGGGTTTGACACTTCAACACAGGCTTGATGACCGGTTTCGCTTAACCGCACCGTAACCGTACTGTTGGAGGGGGAGTGTCTTGCGCTGTTTTCCAGTAAATTGGCCAGTGAACGGTGGAACAGTCGTCGGTCGATGTCCGCGGTGACGTCGCCCTGAACATCGAGAGAGAGCTGTTTTTCAGCAAAAGAGGGTTCCACATACTCCGCTGTTTTTAGGGTTTCTTCGCGCAGGGACACCTGCGTAAGCTGGGAAGCATGTTCACCCGCGTGGGCATGGGACAGGAACAGCATGTCGTTAACGATAGACGTCATGCGTTCCAGTTCTTCCAGATTGGAACCCAATAATTCTTCCAGTTCCTCATGCGAGCGTCGGCGCGAGAGACCCAGTTGCGTCTGGCCGATAAGGTTGGTCAGCGGGGTACGGAGTTCATGCGCAACATCGGCGTTAAAGCTGTCGAGCTGACGCCAGGCGATTTCCTGACGTTCTAACACGCCATTAAATGATGACGCCAGTTGCTGCAGTTCTTCTGGCAAAGCGCGGGTATTCAGACGCTGGCCATGGTCACCCGGTGCAAGATGCTGGGCCTCTTTACTGAGTGCTCCAACGGGACGAAGACCGATCCTTGATACGATGTATCCCAGCAAGGCCACAATCACGATGCCCAGCGCGGCTATGATTAACAGCGTCCGGGTGAAGGCATTCAGTGTGCCCATATACGGCGTGGAGTCGATGGCAACGATATAGCGCAGCTCAGGCCTTTCACCGTTGGCGGGGATCGTTTTCACTAACAGAAACAGCGAGCAGGCACCTTCCGATGCGCCGGGCACTTTATTAAAGCCTTCCTGTAAAGAAGACCACTCAACACCCACCGGTGGTGTTCCCCCCATGCTAAAGCGTGGGTTATCGCTCACTATCCAGTAGCGAACGCGTTCACCTTCAGAATTGGTTAACACGGTGAATTTATTGGCCAGGGTAGACCAGCCGTCAGCGGAGGTTCGGGCGGTGATCCACGGGCTCATTAATGATTCACGGAATAACAATTCGTTGTGCATCTGCTTTTGCAAAGAGTCATGCAAAGAGCTTCTGAGCAGGATGCCGATAACGGACACAATCAGCAGCGCGGATAAGGCAAACATCAGCGCCAGGTGGACGGAGATGGAACGCTTAGGCATGCTTATCCCCTTCATTTATTCGGACCGGACTTCGAGGACATAACCCATGCCACGAACGGTATGTAATAGTTTGACGTCGAACGGCGCATCCACTTTGGCTCGCAGGCGTTTAATGGCCACTTCAACCACGTTGGCATCGCTATCAAAGTTCATGTCCCATATCTGCTCAGCTATCATCATCTTTGACAGAATCTCCCCCTGATGCCGGGCCAGAAGGCTCAGCAGGGAAAACTCTTTTGCGGTCAGTTCCAGCCGTGTTCCACCACGAAATACGCGGCGAGCCAGCAGGTCGAGATGCAGATCGTGAATTTGCAGTTGGGTGATGTCTGCGCCATCCGTAGCGCGGCGACGTACCAGTGCCTGAATACGCGCCACCAGCTCAATCAGCGAGAAGGGCTTGGGGAGATAATCATCCGCGCCAAGACGAAGCCCTTTAACGCGTTCATCGACCGAACCCCGAGCCGAAAGCATCAGCACCGGCGTCTGTTTGGCAGCTCGCACACCCTCAAGTACCCGGTAACCATCCATCCCCGGCAGCATCACATCCAGTATTATCGCGTCGTAGTCGAACTCCAGCGCGTAATGAAGACCTTCAGCTCCGTCTGCAGAGACATCTACCGTAAATCCGGACTCACTCAACGCACGGTTGAGATAGATTGACGTTTTTTCTTCATCTTCGACTAACAACAGACGCATAACGGGACTTCCTCTTAACTTTTCATCGGTGCTTCAACATCGGAATAAACCTGCACGGCATCCGGCAGACGTTGACCCTGGATAGTGATGGCGTCCAGTGAGCGGGTGAGCTCGGTCATCTCGGCGGAAGTCAGCGACACGCCGGTAGCCGCTGTGTTTTGCAGCATATGGTCTTTATTGGTGGTGCCAGGAATGGGAACAATCCACGGTTTACGGGCCAGGAGCCATGCCAGTGCAATCTGCCCCGGCGCGGCATTTTTTCTTATTGCCCAGGACTTCAGTAGCTCAACCTGCTGTAAGTTGTGTGGCAGGTTATCAGGCGAGAAGCGTGTTTCTGTCGCGCGGAAATCACCGGCAGCGAACCGGGTATTCTCATCAATCCAGCCCGTTAAAAACTGCACACCGAGTGGGCTCCATGGTACAAAGCCAATGCCCAGCTCTTCACACACTGGAAGCACCTGTTTTTCAGGGCCACGCCAGAGCATGGAGTACTCACTTTGTACGGCGGTCACGGGTAATGCTGCATGGGCGCGCCTCAATGTGTTGATGCCCATTTCAGACAGACCCCAGTGCAGGACTTTCCCTTGATCCATTAAATCTTTCACCACATCGGCGACATCTTCGATAGGGATCTGTGGATCAACCCGGTGTTGATACAGTAAGTCGATACGATCGGTACGTAGGCGTTTGAGCATATTGTCGACGACCTGCCTGATATGCTCCGGCCTGCTGTTAAGGCCCGGCAGACGCTTTCCCGTCTGTTGGTCAATGTTCCAGCCAAACTTGGTGGCGATAACGATTTTGTCCCTGAACGGGGCGACGCCTTCCCCGAGAATTTTTTCGACTTCAAACGGGCCGTAGGCTTCAGCTGCGTCGAAAAACGTTACCCCTTCATCAAATGCCCGACGGATAACATTGATCATCTCGGGACGCCAGGGAACGGAGGTGTCGTATTTACGACTCATGTTCTGCACGCCCAGACCGATGGCAGAAACTTCCAGCTTCCCGAGTTTACGCTTGCCAGGAGCTGAAGGGCGTTGGCTGGATTGTCTGGATGAATCGACCTGAGAGGTTTGGCTCGTCGCTGATACGTGCGGAATCAGCGAGGCGGCGGCAATACCGGCCCCGGCGACTAATAGCTTGCGCCGCTCTGGCATTGTTGGGGCATTCTGGCTTTTCATTGATCGCTCCGTTTCTCAGAAAATTAAACATGATTCTCATTTAAGCGGGACCATTCTGCGTTGTGATTGCCAACATAAAGCTGACGGCTACCTGACAGCGTTGTCAGAAACACCTACCTATCAAGTCTATTCCTGACAAAAATGTTATTTCCCTGTCACGATGTTGACAGCCCTCTCCGCCTAATCTGAGCCTGCAAATTTGATTCCGCGAGCCTGTATAACCAGGCCGACACTCATCGGGAGAGACCATGAAATTCACGCTTATCAGTGCAATGCTACTCACGGCAATGGCTGGAGTGACCTCAGTCAATGCGGCTGATTACAAAAAAAATCCATTCACACTCGTCTATGACGGTGCCATCACCGAGAACGTCAAAGGCAAGGTCAACATTCATCCGGTGAAATACGATCTGCATGGCATCCAGATTGCGGCGAATGTCTATACCCCTGCTAACTATGATCCCGCCAAAAAATACCCTGCGGTGGTGGTTGCACATCCTAATGGTGGCGTAAAAGAACAGGTCGCCGGGTTGTATGCCCAGCGTCTCGCCGAACAGGGCTACATCACCATTACCGCCGACGCGGCTTATCAGGGCGCTAGCGGTGGGATGCCTCGCAGCGTGGATAAACCCGCTAATCGCATTGAGGATATCCACGGCATGGCTGACTACATCAGTCAATATCCTGGTGTCGATACCGCCCGCCTTGGTCTGCTGGGTATTTGCGGAGGCGGCGGGTATTCACTTGTTGCGGCTGAAACTGACAAGCGGTTCAAATCGATAGCAACCATCAGCATGTTTAATTCAGGCCTTGTGCGCCGCAACGGTATGCAGGATTCACAGCTGGATACTATCCAGCAGCGTCTTCAGCAGGCTTCTGACGCACGTGCTCAGGAAGCAGCCGTAGGAGAAGTGCTTTACTCCGGCGATGCCAACCTGACTGATGAACAGATTGCTAAATTACCTTTTGCCTTGTATCGCCAGGGTTACGAGTACTACTGGAAAACTCACGCGCACCCGAATTCCACGTTTAAATACACCACCAGCAGTCTTCTGGATTTGATAAGCTTTGACGTAACGGACCATATCAATCTCATCAATAAACCGCTGCTGATGATTGCCGGTACAAAAGCGGATACGCTCTATATGACTGAAAATGCGTTCGCGAAAGCCACCGGTACGAAGGACAAAGAACTCTTCCTGATCGATGGCGCTACCCATATCGAGACGTATTGGGTGCCAAAATACGTTGATGAGGCTTTGCAAAAGCTAGACGTCTTCTTCAATAAGAATATTTAGTTAGCCTCCGATGAGGCCCCAGCCGCGCAGGCTGGGGTATGTCCATCAGCTGTAGCCATTTTCCGCTTGCGTGTTCACGCGATAGACCCAGATTAACGAAGTTGCGGTTAAAGATAATTACGCTGCTTAAATAGGCGCTATGAATGGAATTCATAGACCTAATCTGGAACCGGGAATGAAAACGATGAGCCTGATGTGACAGGATGGATCGGGAGAGAGTGAATCATTCACTTCAAATTACTTTCAGGCGGAGAAGCAAATGAGTACGCAAGAGCCAACATTTAGTGAGGTAGTAAAAAACAGATACTCGGCTAGAGCCTTTCTTCCATCTCCCATCCCCAGCGATATCCTCAAAGACATTTTGCTCGAAGCGCAATGCGCACCATCCAACTGCAATACTCAACCCTGGTCCCTGCATATCGTTGCAGGAGATAAACTTCGGGAATTAAGCCGCGCGCTGACAGAAGATCTGAGGACTGGGAACTACAGTCTTGATTTTACGTTTGATAAAGAAGCCTATCCCGAGCCATTCAGGCAACGAGCTTCGGAGCAGGGACGCTCGTACTATCAGGCACTGGGCGTTGCGCGGGGGAACAACTTAAGTCGCTCAGAAGTGGTCGAGCGTAACGTGAAATTTTTCGGAGCACCTCATGTTGCCCTGTTGTTCATTCCTGTTGTTGGGGACAACGTTCGTGTTGCCTCGGATGCCGGGATGTATGCCCAGACATTCCTGCTTTCTCTGGCAGCTCGTGGTTACGCAGGCGTTCCACAGGCAGTGCTGAGTTATTTTGCCCAAACGGTGCGTCGAATATTAAATGTTCCTGAGGGCTTCAGGCTGCTTTACGGTATTTCTTTTGGGATCCCAGATGAAACGCATCCTTCCCTAAGTTACAGGGAAGGGCGGGTATCTCTGGACGAAAGTGTCGTCTGGCATCAATAACGACGTTTTATTTTTTTAGCTGAACGGTCAGTGCCATCAGGGCGCTGGCTGCTGTAAACAACGCAATTATCCATCCCATCGTCCATGGTGTGCCATCACTGAACAGGGCAAGAAGAAGTGAAGAGATGATGCCGCTGCCGTATTGTAATGCCCCCATTAGCGCCGATGCGGAGCCAGCCACATTTGGCACTGCATCTAATGCGCAAGCCGTGGATGTCGCTGCGATGATGCCATTCATGGAGAAGAATACGAACACAGCGCCGACAATCACGGTAATTCCACCTACACCCAGGCCGGTGGTGACCGCCAGCACTATTGCGGCAATAGTGGCGATGAATACGGCATTCCTGAGCAACGCTTCCAGTGGATAGCGGTGAACCAGACGTCTGTTGACCATACTCACAGCCATTAATCCCACAATGTTTACTGCAAACAGCCAACCGTAGTGCTGCGGATCAACGCCGAAGTACGTGATGTACACAAACGGGGAACCGGTGATAAAGGCGTAGGCTGCAACGTAGTAGAACGTCAGGCATAGCGTAAACCGCATGTATTTAGCGTTAGTTAGCAAAGCATAGTAGTTTTGAAAGGCTCTGGTTACGGAGGCTTGCGAGCGTTTTTCAGCAGGTAATGTTTCGGGTAACCAGAATAAAGACATCAGCATTAATGTTCCGATAATCGCCAGCAGCCAGAAAATGGCATGCCACGAGGTGACTCTAATTATCTGCCCGCCGATCAGGGGCCCGGCAATCGGCGCGATGGCCATGATGATCATCAGAGTCGAAAGCATTTGTGCTGCACGAGTACGGCTAAACAGGTCACGGATCATTGCTCGAGCCAGCATCGGCCCGGTACAGGCACCTAACGCCTGAAAAACGCGCCAGAAGACAATTTGCACGATATCCGTTGATAACGCGCAGCCCACCGAGCCGACGATGAATAGACCTAAACCGATAAACAGTGGCAGTCGACGCCCATAACGATCGCTAATCGGTCCCCAAATCAGTTGTGCAATGCAAAAGCCGATAAGAAACCCTGTGATTGTCAGCTCAGCATCACCCTGTAAATCTTTCGCCATGACGGGCATGGCGGGAAGATAGATGTCGGTTGATAAGGAGGTAACAGCCATCAGGGCGCTGAGAATGAGTAAAAACGACAGGCCGGTTTTTTTAGCAGTAGCCGGCTGTGTACGTGCCTGTTGATTAAGCATGGTGATCCGTTGGACATGAAGAGATAGGGGTATGTTAACGGGTTTGTGCTCGCTGATAATCACAGGAGGGAGGATAGGGACTATGAATGGTATTCATTAATACTGAGAACTTGTAGATGGATGCAACTCTGACTCTCAAAGAATACTCTTGAGAGATACTAATTTGGGAATAAACAAAATGAATTTTTTTGGCGAGATGATTCTGTCCGCAATTTACCAGGCTGGATTATGTTCTGGATTCGTAAATCCGATAATACAACCACTCTTCCACATCGCTTTTTAACCATCGGGAAGCTCTGCCCAACTTAATTGGCTTCGGGAATAATCCATCCTGTATTAGTTTGTAAAACCATTTATCGCTCAGACCAGTGAGCTGGGTAATGAATTTCATATCAATAAATTGATCTTCAAGCAATGTGGGCTTTGTATACATTGTGATGTGTTCCGATTAAGGATAAATAACCAGAGCCGTTAGTAAAATTATTTACTGCCAGCTCCTCCACATCAATGGCTTCAGTTGTAAAAAAAGTTTGGAACATAGGCAAGGGTAAACCTTACCTATATAAAATACTTCGCTTATAAGTTCCTTGGGCGGCCTAATCCACTTGGTGTTGGCACTTCACTACTCCCGTAGATATTCATGCCATACTTCTGTTCCTGCTTAGCAAGATAGCTAATGATATATCTCAATCCCTGGATGTAATCAGTATCCCGATGGTTAATGATCTTATTGATGTCAGCCTTATAGTTCTCCTTGTGTTCACATCGATGATATTTACCGTCTCCCTGAGTTATCTCCCTCCATAAGTTACCAATACGTTCTGCTACCGGAAATGTTTTACGTATTTTTTGTCCGTCCAGATACACCACTGTATGAGAATGAAACCTATTGTCCTCACCATATTCAATTACCCAAAAAAATCCAGCTATACTATGTTCCTGTTCGACTTGCTTAAATAGCTTCCGAAGATCCTGCTGGAGGCAACTGTAGTCCTTTTTGTAACGTTCTGAGTTCTGGTTGTACGAAAAGTCCAGTCGGAGACCGATCACCTTTGAATAGCGTTCAATGACACTATTCAGGTGGTGATTTATCAGGCTATGTAAAAACCAGTCCATTTTATATTTGGCAATGTATGGATAGTTATCGTTCATGTTGTTTCCTCTGAGATTATGGTCCAGAGGAAAGGGATGTGTTGTATTTTTTGTAAGGTGGTTTGATGGCAAGAGGTGGAAGGAATATTAATTAAACTAATTAACCTAAATGATCGTTGTTACGAAGTAACAGCCGTCACTAGCACTGATTCTACGATGCTGTTGGATGTTGACGTATCTGTGCTGCATTTGAAGCAGTTGTGCAAGGTGGAAACCTTGGCAACTCATACGAACAAAAATTGGCTGTGTATGGAGGAGGGAGCGGCTTATACCATAACCTAGTAATGTAAAAAATTACGCGTAGCTTGATTGCACACAGCTTTTGATGGGTTTTAACTTCAAATGTAGTGGCTCTATTGGGTGATTTGGATGGCGCAGATGGATTATGGTCGTTGTAGGAAGTATTATCAGTATCTGAGATGCCTTGAGACGCTCTACAAAGCAAAGGTGAACTGGGAAGAAGTGAGATTTTTTCACTCTGCGACTCAATATGCTTATTTGATCAATAAACTTATTGCTGATAATGACTCGTTAAGAGAACGAAGGAAAATAATCGTTCGTGATATGAAGGCATATGCCTCTGCGACTATTGTTCCTGAGGTTTATTTTATTTGGATGAAAGATAGCGACAGGGTTGCATGTTATACAATGTTTTGGCTAGCAAGCCATAGTGAGATTTCTCTTCCTGTTTTAAGTAGCTTAAAAGGATTCTCTATCCCATCTGTTAAAAGTGATTTCAATCCTTTTATTAATGATAAGTCAGAACATACTGCTGATGCTTCATATATACATTCGGTTCAAGAGTTTACGACTGTTTCTAAAGGTGATCAAAATCTGAAAAATCCTTTTTTTGAAAAGAATAATTTCGGCGTTTTTGTTGATGATCATGCTAATGGAATTAACTTTCAGTGTATTAACACTGTCAGCGATACGGTTGATGGTTACATTTTTAATGTGATGCTCCTGATTGATCAGATAAACACTACAATTGATAAAAAGATTTCTTTAATAGATAAAGCACACCAAGCGTGGTGCGAGCATTTTAGTCGATTCCCTCGCCCATTTAAGTGGATTGATTTAAACGAAGAAGATAATGTTCTCTGGTTGTGGGACTACATGCGGAAAAATCATATTGGATGCGATGTGCTTCCGTCATCGTCTAAGCAAAGAAAATATTTTTTGCTGGCAACGTTTGATAACTGGGCCGGGTGGACGAATGAACAGTTTAGTAAACAAAAAGAAAATGCCCGTAAAGTGAGGGCTAACCCCGAAGAGCCGTCTTCGCTAAAGAAGCTATTAAATCCCACTACGCCCGATGCTTGCAGGAACGTTTTCCTGGACAATGCGCGCAATGCCTGGGTGCAGAGGCGGCATCGTCAGAAAATAAAAAAAGATACGACGGGAATCAAGCTTACGGCGCAATCCAGGAAAAAGCTTATGGCTATACAGCAGTTATCAGGCGTTGAACCAAATGCCATACTGAAAAGTTTGATTGATGATGCTTACCAAAGAATGAAAGAAAAAAACAAAGATTAAAAATATTTTCGATATATATCATTTTCATGAACATACCAGCATAACGGCAGAACTTCACGGTCCTGCCGTTTTTAGCTTTATTTATTGCAGGAGTTATCATGAATAACCCAGAAGGTTTGCAGCCATTAAACCATTCGCTTTCCGGCCTGCCGCAGTGGGTGTCTGAACGTATATTGCAGCAGATAAATCAGATAACCCGCTACGAGCCAGTGATCGGCATTATGGGTAAAACCGGGGTGGGAAAGAGCAGCCTTTGCAATGCTCTGTTTGTCGGCGAAGTATCGCCGGTCAGCGATGTTGCGGCCTGCACCCGTGAACCTTTGCGATTTCGTCTGCAAGTCGGTGAGCGCTTTATGACCATCGTAGACATGCCCGGCGTGGGCGAAAGTGGTGTTCGAGATACTGAGTATACTGCGCTCTACCGTGAGCAACTTCCCCGGCTCGACCTAGTGCTGTGGCTGATTAAAGCTGATGACCGGGCACTGGCGACTGATGAGCATTTTTACCGTCAGGTGATTGGTGAAGCATACCGGCATAAGGTGCTGTTTGTTATCAGCCAGTCGGACAAGGCCGAGCCCACAACCGGTGGAGAAAGATTGTCCACAGAGCAAAAACAAAACATCAGCCGTAAAATTTGCCTGCTGCATGAGATTTTTCAGCCTGTGCATCCGGTGTGTGCCGTGTCGGTCCGTCTGCAATGGGGATTGCGGATGATGGCTGAGAGGATGATTAAGTGTCTGCCACGTGAGGTCAGTAGCCCGGTGGTAGCGCAACTGCAGCATCCCTTTCGCACAACGGTAGTCCGGGAACAGGCCCGTGATGATTTCGGTGAAACCGTAGGTGCCATACTCGATACGGTAAGCACCTTTCCCCTTATTCCCGCCCCGGTGCGGACCATTATTCAGGCCGTGCGTTCCTCGGTGGTGTCAGTGGCCCGCGCTGTCTGGGATTTCTTCTTCTGAGTGTTTAATTCTGCCCTGTTATTCTCCGAGCCCTGCCGCACTTGCGGCAGGGCTTTCTTAATTTATTTTACCCATACTGAGGAGTCTGCTTATGACCCGTCTGGCTTCGCGCTTTGGCGCATCAAACCTAATTCGTCGTGACCGTCCATTAACCCGAGAGGAACTGTTTCGAGTGGTGCCCAGCGTATTCAGCGAGGACAAACACGAATCCCGCAGTGAACGTTATACCTATATTCCGACTATATCTCTGTTGGACAGTCTACAGCGGGAAGGCTTCCAGCCATTCTTTGCCTGTCAGACCCGTGTTCGCGATCCTGGCCGTCGTGAACATACGAAGCACATGCTGCGCCTGCGACGTGAGGGGCAGATTACCGGTAAGCAGGTGCCGGAAATTATCCTGCTCAACTCCCATGATGGCACCAGCTCTTACCAGATGTTGCCTGGCCTGTTCAGGGCTGTGTGTCAAAACGGGCTTGTCTGCGGCGAATCCTTTGGCGAGGTACGGGTGCCACACAAGGGGGATGTGGTGAGTCAGGTTATTGAGGGGGCGTATGAAGTGCTGGGGATTTTTGACCGTGTGGAAGAAAAGCGGGATGCCATGCAGTCGTTGCTGTTACCGCTACCTGTGCAGCAGGCACTGGCAAAAGCCGCGCTTACGTATCGCTTTGGCGAGGACCACCAGCCGGTTACTGAATCGCAGATACTTTCCCCGCGCCGCTGGCAGGATGAGAGCAATGACCTTTGGACCACCTATCAGCGTGTGCAGGAAAACCTGATTAAGGGCGGACTCAGCGGGCGTAATGCTAAAGGCGGACGGACGCATACCCGTGCTGTGCGTGGCATTGACGGGGATATGAAGCTTAACCGTGCGCTGTGGGTGATGGCAGAAACATTGCTCACGCAACTGCAGTAGACGTTTCATGTTGCCACATTGTTAATATCGGACACCACCTGTCCGAATTGCTACGTGCTCGTATGCCTCAATCTCCCGGTAATAGCCTGTAACCCCCGTTACATCTGGCTTTTGCAGAAATAAAAAATAGTTTCTGCGTTGTCCATACCCTGTCCGCCCCCTTCTTTAAAGTAATCACATCATTTTCAGTCAGTTAACTTTCCTGGAGAACCTCTCATGACACAGGCAGAACGCCGCCATGACCGGCTGGCTGTCAGGCTGTCACTGATAATCAGCCGTCTGGTGGCGGGTGAAACGTTGAGCGTGCGCAAACTGGCCGCTGAGTTTGGCGTGTCAGTGCGTACGCTGCGGCGTGATTTTCGTGAGCGACTGATGTATCTGGACCTGGAGTATCAGTCCGGATACTGCCGCTTACGCACTGCTGGCAGTGAGATGCAGATGGTGCCCGACGTGCTTATCTTTGCCCACCGCAGCGGGCTGGCCGGACTTTTTCCCGGCCTTGACCGCCGTCTGGTGAACGCACTGCTGATGTGCGATGAGTCTCCCTGCGTGATAGCACCAGCCAATCCGGTTCCTTCGCCTTCAGGAGCATTGTCTTTCTGGAGACTGATTCAGGCCATTACCGGGCGCAGGCGGGTGACGCTGATTGCGGAGGGGCGACGCTGTGAGCGCCTGGCTCCCTGCCGGTTACTCATCCACCAGCAGACCTGGTATCTGGTGGCTGAACACGAAGGGCATATCGCCGTATTCACACTTGATGAAATCCATCTGATTCAGCCTTTGCAGGAGGCTTTTCGCCGCAATGACAGTCTGTGCCATCTGACTGAAGACCCGGTCTTCATTCAGGCCTTACCCCATTTTCGCTTTATCCAGCAGTCATTGCTTACGTTTGTTCCGGCTGACAGTCCACCGGAATAGCGGAGGCGTTGTTATCAACCCGGCAACAGGGAGGAGCCCAGTGCCCGTTATTGCCATTATCGCCATTGTTATCATCGTCATCATTCTGAATAAAACCGGGGTTTCCGACAGCCTCACGGCCCTGACACTTGCCACCGTTGCCGCACTACTGACGGGAGGTGGCGCAGCCGGTGCTGCCAGTGTCGCGCTGACGCCGTTTGTCGGCGTGCCGGTGGGTATTTTCGTGGGGATTTATGTCTTTGCCAAAGTGGTTCGTCTGATTTCAGGGAAAAAATAATGAAACGTAAAACACTACCTCTGCTGGCGCTGGTTGCCACCACTCTGTTTCTGAGCGCCTGCGATGACAGGAGTGATGACCTGAAAGCTGTCATTAAATTTAAGGATCTCACGCCCCCTCGCTTCAGCGATGTGGTCAGCCGTCAGGATGATGTCAGGGAAGAGTGGTCGCAGATTGCTCTTTCTGGCCCCACTCTGCAGGTCTTACGTACCCGCCAGTCGCCCGATGGTTGCGAGGGTGGCAGTTACTACTATCTGGTGGATATGGAGGAAAAAACCGTCCAGCCGCTGATGAATGCGCTGTGTATTGCCGACAACATCAGCCTGGAATACCACGAGAAAACTGACCCGCGCACCCGGGAGCGTTTCCTTGAATATTCCCATGACGGCAAACTGATGGGACGGCTGCTGATACCCTCAAATCCTGATAACCGGGAATAAATACAAAGACAAAGGAGACAGAAATGAAAATAAATTCTTTAAACCGGCTCATGCTCGCAGGACTGCTGCTTGTCAGCTTCAATGCCTCGGCGGTTTCAGGGCTCTGGCAACAGGGGTACGGTCAGGGCAATGCGGAATACAGTGTGACGAATAGCAGCGGAAAGATGTTCACCATCAACTGCACGGAAAATCCGGACCAGAACGGTATTTACCAGCACTCGGTTTTTCTGACCCTCGCAGGAGATAAAACGATCAGCTCGCATGATAACAGTACCGACATCACAGTGGTGATGGACCATAAGCAATATGCCATTCCCTCAACCCTTGGCTGGCGTAACGGGGATAATGCCTGGTTTAGTTTCATCATGGATATCCGCAAGACCAGTCAGTTCGAAGTCTACGTCAATGACCGCAAAGCAGGGACCTTCAGCGTTGACCTGACGAAAGCTACGAAGGCACTGCCAACATTAGCAGACTGCACTAACGAGTGACTGTCGTGCTTTCCATCCATAACAACATACCTGGCTGCCAGAGGCAGTCAGGGCTTATTTTTTTACTTTTTATTTCCACCGATTAGTCCAGGCACTTCCGAATGATGAGCGTAGTGGCCAGTTTTAGTTGACCATATAGAAATGATAAAATAATCACGTGTTATGTTGAGATTGTTTATTTAGCGGTTGAGAGAAACTATGGATAAAATTTGTGATAAGTGTGCACACATGATGAGTGCATGCACCTGTGGAACTTGTGAGAACTGTGACGAGAAAGAATCGGATTGTACCTGCAAAAAATGTAGCCAGTGTAATAATCTTGAGGACTTCTGCTCTTGCAGAGTTTGTGAAGAATGTAGTGAAAAAGAAGCAGAGTGCTGCTGTTAAAATGTTAACAATACTAGCTGCAGGAGCTGCCTGCAGCTTCAATTGCCGACGTGACCCGCTCCCAGTTGGTTAGTGTACTTCGATTCTTGCAACAATCGCTGGACTCACAGCACAAAGCGGACAAGCTTTCTAAGCCAAAGGTCCGCTGAGAGCGAAAAGCGGACGCTCACATAGCGTAAACAGGCGTCCGATATTTTGAAGTGGGAAGATTAATTAACCCGCTTCCCCGTTTCGTCAATGACCTTCTCGCCATCCTCTTTGGTAAACGCTCCTTTCTGGCCTTCCGGTAGAATATCCAGCACTATTTCTGAAGGACGGCAAAGACGAGTGCCAAGCGGCGTAACGACAATCGGCCGATTAATCAGGATCGGATGTTGAAGCATGAAATCAATCAACTGCTCATCACTAAATTTCTCTTCATCAAGTCCCAGTTGCTCATAAGGCTCAACATTCTTACGCAGCAATGCACGTACCGTAATTCCCATATCTGAAATAAGTTTAATAAGCTCATCGTGGGTCGGGGGCGTATCGAGATAATAAATTATTGTCGGTTCATTGCCGCTGTTACGGATCATCTCCAGCGTGTTACGCGAGGTGCCACAGGCCGGGTTGTGATAGATGGTAATGTTGCTCATATCAGTATCTCATTACAAAGTGACAGAGAGCCGCCATGCCAGCGCGGCCAGAGTGACAAACAGCACGGGCACAGTCATGACAATGCCGGTACGAAAGTAATATCCCCAGGTGATGGTCATATTTTTCTGGGCAAGCACATGCAGCCACAGCAG
The DNA here is from genome assembly GCF_002042945.1 of Citrobacter sp. A316. Lineage (NCBI taxonomy): Bacteria > Pseudomonadati > Pseudomonadota > Gammaproteobacteria > Enterobacterales > Enterobacteriaceae > Citrobacter > Citrobacter sp. A316. Next base: position 41,302 of record NZ_MVFZ01000019.1, on the reverse strand, counting down.
GGTTGCCAGACTGCCAATCGGGGTGATTTTGGGGCCTAAATCGCAGCCAATCACATTGGCATAAATCATTGCCTCTTTGACGACGCCAGTCGCCGTACTCCCGTCAATTGACAGCGCGCCAATCAGCACCGTCGGCATGTTGTTCATCACTGATGAGAGAAATGCCGTCAGGAAGCCGGTGCCGAACGTCGCTATCCATAACCCCTTGTTTGCCAGCAGGTTCAGCACGCCAGACAGGTACTCCGTGAGTCCGGCATTGCGGAGACCATAGACCACCAGGTACATGCCCAGCGAGAAAATAACAATCTGCCATGGCGCACCGCGCAGGACTTTCCCGGTGTTGATGGCATGACCTCGTTTCGCCACCACAAACAGCACTGCAGCGCCGGCAGCCGCTATCGCACTGACTGGGATCCCCAGCGGCTCCAGAACAAAGAAACCGACAAGCAGCAATAACAGGACAACCCAGCCCGCCCTGAAGGTCGCCGGATCCTTTATCGCACTGGCAGGGGACTTCAGCAGAGAAACGTCATACGAGGCCGGAATATCCCTACGGAAGAAGAGATGCAGCATAACCAGCGTGGCCACAATCGCTGCCACATCCACGGGGATCATAATAGAGGCGTACTGCGTAAAGCCCAGACCGAAGAAATCCGCTGAGACGATATTCACCAGGTTAGAAACAATGAGCGGCAGGCTGGCCGTATCCGCAATAAATCCTGCGGCCATGACAAAGGCCAGCATCGTGCCCTGGCTGAACCCCAGTGCGAGTAGCATCGCAATCACAATCGGCGTCAGGATAAGCGCGGCACCGTCATTGGCAAACAACGCAGCAACAGCGGCACCGAGCAACACTATCCAGGTAAAAAGCAGGCGGCCACGCCCGTTACCCCAGCGGGAGACATGCAGTGCGGCCCATTCAAAGAAACCGGACTCATCGAGCAGCAGGCTGATAATGATCACCGCAATAAATGCCGCTGTCGCGTTCCAGACGATATTCCAGACAACGGGTATATCAGCAATATCGATGACACCGGTTCCCAGAGCCAGCACTGCCCCGATACTCGCGCTCCAGCCAATACTCAGGCCTCTGGGTTGCCAGATCACCAGTACCAGCGTCAGTAAAAATATACTCCCTGCCAAAAGCATCTCAGACTCCGTTATATATGATTATGTAAATGTGTTTTTCTTTCTCAGCAGGAGGTGCAGGCTGATTTATCCAGCCATTCACGCACATCCTCCCGCATACACTGCCAGGTCGTCGTGATTGTCTCTGCTGCCCATGCCGGTATGTGGGGTGACAGACGATAGTGGATCCATTTGCCTTCCCGACGGTCAAGAACCAGCTCAGCCTCGCGAAGGATAGCCATATGTCGCGAAATTTTGGGCTGTGATTCGGAGGTGGCCGCGCAGATATCGCAGACGCACAGTTCACCGGACTCCCGGAGGAGCATGACGATGGCGAGCCGTGTTTCATCCGACAGGATTTTGAAAAGCTGAACAGGTTGTAGCATTTATCACTCCATTCCCTTTAGAATACACATATGGTAAATCATATGTATTAAATTTGAAATCATCTGTTCTCTCCGGAGGAGAAAAATGGAACAATTTCCTGCCCTGAACACCGAATGCTTTGATCAACACATCGCTGAACGCCTGCACCTGCAGGAGACGCCACGGATTCTGATCCTGTATGGCTCAGTAAGGAAGCGCTCCTACAGCCGCTTTGCCGCGGAAGAAGCCGGTCGCCTGCTGACGGCGATGGGCGCGGAGGTGAAGCTCTTTAACCCTTCCGGTTTACCCCTGCCGGATGATGCACCGGACACGCACCCTAAGGTCACCGAACTACGCGGCCTGGTCAGATGGTGTGACGGAATGGTGTGGAGCTCGCCGGAGCGGCATGGGGCAATGAGCGCGGTTATGAAGGCACAAATCGACTGGATACCCTTAAGTGAAGGCGCAGTTCGTCCTTCACAGGGTAAAACGCTTGCGGTAATGCAGGTTTGCGGCGGTTCGCAGTCCTTCAATGCAGTGAACCAGATGCGTATTCTGGGCCGCTGGATGCGGATGTTTACGATCCCCAATCAGTCCTCCGTAGCCAAGGCATGGCAAGAGTTCGACGAAAACGGACGAATGAAACCTTCGTCATGGTATGACCGCATCGTCGATGTAGCCGAGGAGCTGTTTAAAATCACACTGCTGCTTAAGGGACAAACCGGTTATCTTGCGGATCGTTACAGCGAGCGAAAAGAGAGCCATCAGGAGCTTTCATCCCGTGTCAATCAGGACAAAATATAACGTCTATTCTTCGTGAATCCATACTGCATGAGCTTAACAACGTCCGCTATTGGCTGTGAGTTCAACCGATGGATGCAACACATTGGTTAAAACGCTCTGCGGGTGATTCATAGTCCAGCGTTTTTCTTGGCCTCTCGTTGAGCTGCCTGGCAACACTGTTTAGTCTTTGCTGGCTGTGTACCGATAAGTCAGTTCCTTTTGGAAAATACTGCCTGAGTAATCTGTTCGTATTTTCATTGGAGCCGCGTTGCCAGGGGGATTGAGGATCGCAGAAGTCAACCTGAATATCTGTGGCTACAGTAAACCGGGTGTGGCTGGTCATTTCAGCGCCCCGGTCCCATGTTAATGTTTTATAAAGCTCAGCAGGTAATTCCCTGGCTTGTTTGATAAGTGCTGATATAACCGTGATGGTCTTGTTGTCCCTGATCTTGGCCAGCATAACAAAACGGGAATGACGTTCTACGAGGGTGACGATATAGGAGTTTTTAGAACCCTGAATCAAATCACCTTCCCAGTGACCCGGTATGGCTCTGTCAGCGGCTTCAGATGGCCTTTCGCTGATAGAGATTGTATCCGGGATTGACCCTAGTCCTTTCCCTTTAAGCGATGATGTTCTGGATCTACGCACGACTCTCCCGCTTCTGAGGCATTGCTGCAGCTCTTTTTTTAATGCACCCCGGGTTTGTATAAAAAGCGTTTTATATATCGTTTCGTGTGACACATGCATTTCCTGATTATCCGGATAACAGCGTTTCAGCCAACCGGCGATTTGTTCCGGCGACCAGTCCTGATGCATCTTCTCTGCGATGATTTTACACAGTGCGGGTCTTTCGATTAGCTTGCAAGGTTTTGGTCTCAGAGCATTTTCCCACGCAGCAGTATCAGCTTTTGATGCACGGTATTGTTTTGCACCACCGTGCCTCTTGATCTCGCGGCTAATCGTTGAGGGTGCTCTCGAAAGTTTGTTTGCAATCGCTCTGATGCTGATTTTTGCTACCAGCGCTCTGGATATTTCCTCTCTTTCATTAAGTGAAAGAGCCAACGGATGCCGCTTTCGGACAGGGGGACGATAGCCACCAGTCTGGTGGATAGTGGGCATAATAGAAGAATGATATCTGTCGAACATTCTGGCGATATCATGCAGGGAATCACCTTGCTTATACCTGTCCCAGATAATCGCTTTCTGTTCTGGCGTGTAGTTAATACGCGTTCTTCGTTTCATGGCAACACCCCCTTGATTAAGGATAGCGTTGCATCGACTCGTTGAACTCACAGCACAGAACGGCCTATCAGCCTTATAAAAGTATTCAGATATATATCATTCCTCTGAACATAACCGATCACGGCAGAATCTCACGATTCTGCCGCTTTTTTATTATTTTTCTGAGGAGTAATAATGAACAATTCTGAAGGTTTGAAGTCGTTTTACCAATCGTTTTATGACCTACCTCAGTGGTTATCGGCTGATTGCGCAGCAGCGCCACTGGTACCTGCCGGAATCACCGGTATTAACATTGAAGACGGCAGGGCAGTCACGTCCGTCTGATAATTCACGATGCCGAAGGTTGGAGGGCATGGAACTTTGAACCGGATGCCGGTGAAGGTCTTAACCGCTATATCCGCAAGCCAGGTATCTGTACGGACGTATCCACCCACTGACCCCAAACCCTTAACCAGCAACATTTAACCTTCCCGAACACACATTATTACCCATACGCCAGCCATCGCCGCTGGCGTTTTTTATTGACGGAGACATAACCATGACAACAGCGGCACAAAATAATCTTGCATCTGCTAACGAGTCCGAATTTGAACTGACCGTAACGAAGGTACCTAACGAACAGCGTCTCGATTTCTGGCCACAACACTTTGGCACTATCCCGCAGTGGATCACGCTGGAACCCCGTATTTTCACCTGGATGGACCGCTTCTGTGATGAGTACAACGGTGGTATCTGGTCCTTTTACACGCTCAGCAATGGCGGCGCGTTTATGGCTCCTGATGCTGACATTGATGATAAATGGCATCTGTTTAACAGCATGAACGGTAATGGTGCGCAAATGAGCGCGGAAGCCGCAGGTATCGCTGTCTGTCTGATTGAATACAGCCATCACGCCTGTCGCACCGAATGTGATGCCATGACTGAGCACTATTACCGCCTGCGGGATTACGCCCTGCAGCACCCTGAATCCAGCGCCATTTTGCGCATTATTGATTAAGGATACCCATGATGGAACAGTCACTTAGCCCACTAAGTCCGATACTTCCACTAACCGCACAACGCACGATAAAACGCGCCTTAACACTGCTTGATCGACACCTGCGCGAAACAGGCGTGGCATTCACCTCTACTCAGGCTGCCCGTGACTGGCTGAAACTGAAAATGGCGGGACTGGAGCGCGAAGAGTTTATGGTGCTGTATCTGAACCAGCAGAACCAGTTGATTGCCCACGAAACCCTGTTTACCGGTTCTATTAGCAGTACCGAGGTACATCCCCGCGAGGTGGTCAAACGCGCCCTGTACTTCAATGCGGCAGCAGTGTTATTTGCGCACAACCATCCCTCCGGTGACATCACACCCAGCCAGGCAGATAAGACCATCACGCAGCGTTTGGTGCAGGCACTTCAGCTCGTTGATATCCGCGTCCCTGACCATCTGATTGTCGGCGGCAGGCAAATCTATTCGTTCGCAGAACACGGTCTGCTGTGAGGTATTACATGAAAATTATCAGTAAACGCCGGGCAATGACGATATATCGCCAGCATCCTGAGTCCCGAATATTTCGCTACTGCACTGGAAAATATCAGTGGCACGGTAGCGTCTGTCATTACAGCGGCAGGGAAGTTCCGGATATCACAGGAGTCCTGGCTGTGTACGCCGAACGCCGCCAGGACCGCAACGGGCCTTACGCCTGCCTGATGAGTATCACCCTGAACTGACAATAAAGAGGTTATAAATGAACAACACCACATGGTGCCTGCAGCGGGATATCACGCCGCGCCTGGGAGCACGTCTGGTGCAGGAGGGCAACCGGATGCACTATCTGGCTGACCGGGCAAGTATCACCGGTAAGTTTAGTGATGCCGAATGCCTGAAGTTGGATGTCGCATTCCCGCATTTTATCAGTCAGATGGAATCAATGCTGACTACTGGTGAAATGAATCCTCGCCATGCCCACTGTGTCACTCTGTACCACAACGGTTTTACCTGCGAAGCCGATACCCTTGGTAGTTGCGGCTACGTATATATCGCCATTTATCCCACTCAACGCTAACGAATTTCACGAGAGCAAACATGAAAACTCGACCTGCTACAATTTCGCGGGCGGCGAAGCCTTGTCTGTCGCCCGTTGCAGTCTGGCAAATGCTTCTTACACGGCTACTGGAAAAACACTATGGTCTGACCCTGAACGATACGCCGTTCTGGGATCAAACCGTTATACAGGAACATATCGATGCCGGTATCACTCTGGCTAATGCCGTTAACTTTCTTGTAGAAAAGCATGAGTTAGTACGTATCGATCGCACAGGATTTACCTCACAGGAACAAGCGCCATATTTGACTGTGACAGATATCCTTCATGCCAGGAGAGCATGCGGATTAATGAACAGTTGTTCGTATCGGGAAGTAAGTAATATTGTTCTTAGCCGATCACGGCAGTGAGGAGAGCTCCAGGAGTCGAGAAGATTTGCACGGTCTGTAACGAAATTGGTGATATTGGCGACTCGATGAAAGGCTCATCGAGTCCCATGAAAAACAAGGTGGGGGCACAAAAGGGGGCATTTATAAAGATGAAACAAGAAAATATGTATATTTATCAATGGTTATATAGGTTGTGTTATGTTCCTATTATCGCACCATTTCAAACTCTTCCCAGGTCTACCGAAATAAACGCAAACCCCGTTTACTGCGGTTTTCAGTGCGCATCTTATTTCCTGGGTAACCTGCTCCACGTTCTCCGCATCGCATTTTTGGTTGGTAGTTCAGCGGCCGTTAATTAGGCCTCGTCGAAATGGCTGATAATATCGAGCGGCCCTGCGCCAGGGCCGATTCGTTTACTGAGTAGATTCAGCAAGATGTAAATGCAATACGCTTCAATCCTTCAACCGCTTTTTCGAGGTAGACGCGTGGACATCCCATGTTCAGGCGGATAAAACCTTTTCCAGTAGGACCAAAGCTATTTCCCATTGAAGGCGCAATACCGGCAACATCAAGCATTACCCATTTGAGCTGCTCATCATCCAGTCCAAGCGCTTTGCAATCGATCCACAATAGATAAGTTGCCTGAGAAGGAACAACCCGAGCCCACGGGAGATATTCATCAATTTGTTGAATAAACCAGCGTCGATTTTCAGCCAGATAGCCAAGTAACTCGTCTAACCATGGTGCACCATGTTGCCATGCTGCCGTACTCGCTTCGACGGATAGCGCATTGAATACATCCAGCCCATGTGCATCCAGACGGCGTAAAAAGTGTTCACGCAATGCCGGTGCCGGTATTAGAAAATTAGCAATACGCAATGTCGACAAACCAAACGTTTTACTGGCTGAAGTGGCTGAAATTACACGCGAATGCCAGCGTTCTCCCAGATGCAGAACTGAAGTAAATTGTTCTCCAGGAAGCAATAAATCTGCCCATATTTCATCAGACAGCAACGTCACATCATAGGTCTCGCACAGCGTAAGTAGCTGTTCCAGCTCCTGTACAGACCAACAACGGCCGGTTGGATTATGCGGATTACATAAAATCATCAACGGTGGATGTTCAGTCCGGAATAACATCTCCAGGTGAGCAAAATCCATTTGATAACCGGTAGCCGGGTCCTCATACAACGGATTTTCCAGCAACTGTCTGCCGTTCAGAGAGATAATTTTAGCGAATGACCCATAATAAGGCCCCTGAACGACCACGCCTTCACCGGGTTGACTCAGCATTTGTACGAGTAGCGATAATCCCGGAACAACACCTTCAATACTGCAGATCCACTCTTGTTTGATTTCCAGCTGATGTCGGATTGAGAACCATGAAATTAATGAATCAAAGTAGCTTTGTGGCCGTTCGCTGTAACCAAAAATACCGTGCCCGACGCGGTGAGTTAAAGCTTCCTGAACAGCGGGCGGACAAGTAAAGTCAAAATCAGACACCCACATTGGCAACAGTTGATGTGTATCCTCACCGAAATATCGCGCCATAAAGTCCCATTTCAGTGAGGCGGTATCGTGGCGATCGATAATCTTATTAAAATCCATTGCATGCTCTCCCTATTCTGTTGCCGTGATATTTTTTTCTGTTTCTGCCACTGATGGCGCCTTCGCAATACCGATTCCCGTGAAACCGTAAATCAAGGCGAAGAAGATTGCGGCATAGCACTGAATCGCCCATGGCAATAAATCCAGCGTGCTCACTCCTAATGTCGTGGCCATATAAACTCCGGCGGCGGTCCACGGCAACAACGGCTCAATGACGGTGCCAGCGTCTTCAATGGTGCGGGACAGATTTTTAGTATCCAGTCCCATACGACGGTATGCGTCTTTAAACAGTTCAGCTGGAACCAGAAGAGCCAGCTTGCCGTCGCTTGTCGCTCCGGTCACCAGAAGGGTGGTACCAATGGTTGCCGCAATTAACTGACCGACACTGTGAATGACCGTCAGTAAGCGGTTAATGATAATGTTGAGTGCGCCCGTTAACGTTAAGGCACCGGCAAAAGAGAATGCGCAAAATACCAGAAGGATGGTGCTCATCATTGAGAACATTCCGCCGCGGTTCAGCAGGCGCGGAACATCAGCAATAATGCCCTCACTCCCTTGCGGGAACATAGTAATGTTGAACCCATCTATAAAGGCATCCAGTCCCTGCTTGATGCTGAGTCCTTGCATGACAACGCCCAGAATCAGGGCTAATACGCATGCACTCAGCATTAAAGGAATGACCGGCTTTTTACGAATCGCGCCCCACAACACAATAACCGGTGGCAAAATCAGAATGATATTGAAGTGGTATAGCGACTCCAGAGCGTTGACAATATCGGTAACCCGTTGCGGCGTGGCGACCTCGCCGAGCATATTGCTGTGACCTGCAATAAGATAAACCACGGCGGCAAGCAGAAAGCTGGGAATAGTAGTCCACAATAAGTGCTGGATATGCTCGAAAAGGGTGGTATCTGCGACAATGGCCGCAAAGTTGGTGGAGTCTGACAGCGGCGATATCTTGTCACCGAAGTAAGCGCCAGAAACAACGGCACCTGCCGCTGCTGCCATCGAAACATCCAGTCCGGCGGCAACCCCCATCAGCGCTACGCCAACCGTTCCGGCGGAACCCCATGATGTTCCGGTACATACGGATACGACGCTGGTTAAAAAGAAGGCGGCGATGAGAATGTATTCGGGACTGATGAGTTTAAGTCCCCAGTACACCATGTAAGGGATGGTGCCGCTGAACATCCATGTACCAATCAGACCGCCAACACAGATAAGAATCATGATCACCGGCATTGCTTTGGCTAGTTTATCAACCACCGAATTAATGATGTCTTCCCAGCAATACCCCTGCCACCAGGCCATGCCTGCGGCGACTGCAGCAGAACATAGCAACAAAGGCTCAATACGTAGCCCCATGATGCCGTAGCCAATAATTAACAGCAGTAGCATGGCTAAAATAGGGATCACTGCCAGTCCAAATGAGAGTGTTTTTTTCTGATTTTGAGAGGCATTCATTCATGAATCTCCAGTCTGTAAGGTCGCTCAAGAGTAGAGAACACCCTTTTGCCTGACTGTGATCGCTCATTGGCCCTCATGTAAGCGATTACATGAAGACGTTAAACTTGAAGTCGATCACAATTCAGGGGCTTGACGATTTACGCATTGATTTCAGAGAGAGGGGGGAAGAACAGAATCGCGGATCACTAAATCCGCAGTGAAACTATTCACGCTGGGACGCTGAGTTGCGCCTTTAAAAAGCTGTATCGCCAGCTGCGAAGCGCAACGAGCCATGCGCTCAACGGGATAATGCATCGTTGTGAGTGCAGGATAGAGATAGCGAGCCATCACCACATCATCAAATCCAACGATCGAAAGCTGTTGCGGAAGTGTAATTCCCTGCTGATGGAGGATGCGCATAATCCCGGCGGCCATCACATCATTAAACGTTACCGCTGCGGTGAAAGGAATGCCGCAATTAAGCAGCTGATGTGCAGCGCGTTCGCCACCCTCTTCATTGAAGGGCACGCTAATCACCCAGTTTTTATCTGGCGTAATGCCATATTCAGCCAGCGCCTGGCGATAGCCTTCCAGCCGCTCACGGCGATCGATAATCGGTAAGTCACTTGTCACGCAGGCAATACAACGGTGTCCTTGCTCCAGGAGATGTAGCGTGGCTGTTTTGGCTGCTTGGCTATTTTCCAGCCACACGCAGCGATTGGCCATCCCGGCAATATAGCGGTTCACGACCACCATGGCAGGAAAATGAGCGGCATATCGCAACAGTTCCTTTTCAGACAGCCTACTGGCATGGACAACAATAGCTTCACAGCCCTGGTTTATCAGGAAATCGAGTCCTGATTTTTCCATTCCTTCATCGTGGCCACCGCTGCATACCATCAGCCGAAATTGCTGCTGGCGTGATACTTCTTCCACGCCTCGGGCAAGCCTGGCAAAAAAAGGATCGGCAAGATTACCGGTCAATAACCCGAGCATGTCGCCGCTGCGTTTCGCTAATGCAATAGCGGCGGCATTGCGATGATAGTTCAGTTCACGCATGGCTTTTTCAACACGTTCACGCGTCACGGGTTCAACCCATGCGGTTTGATTAATAACTCGTGAAACTGTTGCGGTGGACACTCCCGCTAACTTTGCAACATCCTTTATCGTTGCCATGCTGGCTCTTTACCTTTTTGATTCTTAAGAATTTGCTTATCGCTGGTTTTTTTCCTTATCTTATTCAGATTGGGGGGATTTGTCACCGAGACATCCTCTGAGTATATCTACTCAGAGGCTTATTTTTAGTACTGAATAATTAAATACTCTCCTGAGTATTATTATCCTTACATACGATATTCGATCATTCCGCTCTTTTTGGCCACCCAGTCATACAGACGTTGCCCACGGAGATTGGTTTCATGCGTATGCCAGTATAATCTTGACGCGTGGTGTTTTTGGGCTTGTTGTTGGACATATTCGATAAGTTGTTTACCGATGTGTTGACCTCGTACATCTTCGCTAACAAACAAATCTTCGAGATAGCAATAATTTGATTCTGCCCAGGTTGAGCGGTGAAAGAGATAGTGCACCAGCCCCACTATTTTCCCATTATATTTGGCTACAGCACAATAAACAGGTTCGCTCGGGGTAAGGAAACGCTCCCACGTTAATTTTGTAACTTCATCTGAAATTATAGTTTGGTAAAATGTTTGATAGTTTATCCATAAAGGAAGCCAGCTGGCGTAGTCTTTTTGTTCTGCACTTTCAATAGTAACGGTATTCATGTTAATCATATATATCCTGATATTTTGTACGAGTAATGTGTTAGTATGATGATACTAAGAATTTTATAAATTCTCGTAAAGAGACACTTTCGATATATTGATAGGATCCACTTTTAGTATAAAGGTTAATACAATGAAGAAAAACAATGCGCCTTTATTTCAAGGATTTGTTTTAGGAAAAGGAGCGGTTAAGGAGCAGGTTTACCACATCCTCCGCGATCACATCCTCGAAGGGCGATTGCCGCCAGGAACAAAAATGCCGTCAACCAGGGCGTTGTCCGAGATGATGTCAATTTCACGAAACTCAGCGATCGCTGGTTATGACCGGCTATTAGATGAAGGGTATATCCTGACCCGTAAAGGGTCTGGAACGTATGTCTCACATAATATTCCGGATCGGAGTATCAGCAATAGCTATCCAAAGATGGCGTCGGGGGACATTGTCTTGCCTGATGAACAGGTTCACAGCCGAAATAATCCTGTTCGCGATTTATGGTCAAATGAGTATGAAGGGCGCGGCATGAACCGTCTATTTGCGGTTGGTGTCGGGTGTACGGATCTCTTCCCGCATGCGTTATGGGGAAAGCAACTACAACGTGTCTGGAGACAATCCCGGCATCAACTGGGAGCTCACACTCATCCTTGCGGGTACCTTCCTTTGAGAAAAGCGGTTTGCCGCTACATTAAAACAACACGTGGAGTGAACTGTAACGAAGATCAAATAATCATCGTAAATGGTATTCAACAGGCATTGAACATTACTGCGCGAGCATTGTTGTCGGCAGGAAGTGACGTTTGGCTGGACGACCCGGGTTACAAAGGCGCCCGTGGAGCCTTCATGTCTGTTGACGCGATGGTGAGGCCGGTACCGGTTGATAGCGAGGGAATGAACGTCCGCTATGGTATTGATCATTTTCCTGACGCTAAGCTGGCCTATGTCGTCCCGTCGGATCAATATCCATTAAGTGGAACGTTGAGTTTATCCCGCCGTTTTGAGTTGCTGGAATGGGCGAAGTCGAATCAGGCATGGATTTTTGAAGATGACTATAATAGCGAGTTCCGTTATGCCGACCGTTCTTTACAGGCTCTGCAAGGATTAGATCAGAATCAACGCGTAATCTATGCCGGAACATTTTCTAAAATGATGTACCCGGAATTCCGTTTAGGTTTTTTAGTTGTCCCGCCGGGTTTACAAGAACAGATTATGGTGACGAAATATTTTTCCGATCTTGGCACCAGTTATCTTGAGCAGGCTGTGATGGCGAGTTTTATAGAGGATGGTCACTATGCCAGTCATGTGCGCCGAATTCGTAAGGCATGCTATGAAAGAAGAACTGCGCTGGTCAACGCTATTCAGGAATATCTGGCTGATAAAATGATTGTGCAGCCTTCTGACTCTGGCGTCCATATTGTGTGCTGGCTACAAAACGGATTAACTGGAAATGAAGTCGAGGAGCAAGCCAGATTACTAGAGATGGGAATATTATCACTAAGTCGTTATTACCAGAGCGATGTCTCACGACAGGGGGTTTTGATTGGTTTTGCAAATCATCCGGTAGAGGCAATTGTTGATGGGATTCGTCGTCTGGCTCAGGTTATTTAAATTATAATTTATTCAGCTCTTAGCATTAATGCAGTAAATACGTTTCTTTCGCTACGTGTAAAAATAAAGCGCCTGATTTTTGTACAATTAAAAAGTGTGGATCCGTTAAAAACACGCATTGTGGTTCTTTTGGTCTGGTTAGTTTGATCATACCCTGCGCTGGTTTAGTCCTGTTATGTAAGAGGTATGGATATGTCGGGCATCTTTAATCAATTCCAACAACCTGTGGGTGTATCCCTGCCTGACTGGAAAGGTGCACCCTTTCCACAGGCCCAGCAAATAACTGGTCGCTATTGTAAGCTTGAACGCATTAACGCCGAACGCCACGCAAAAGATCTGTATGAAGCGTACTGCGAAGCAAGCGATTGTCGTGACTGGACATATCTGGCGGTCGGGCCTTTTGAAACTTTTGATGCCTTCCAGGTTTATTTAAAAAAGATGGAAGAACAGACAGATCCGATGCATTTTGCCGTGATCGATTTAACCAGTATGAAACCTGTTGGTACGTTTGCACTGATGCGTATTGATCCCTCAAATGGTGTGATTGAGGTAGGGCATGTTTCTTACTCCGTACGCATGAAACGCACGCGAATTTCAACGGAAGTCATCTCATTGCTTTTAAAGTACGTTTTTGAGGATCTGGGCTATCGCCGTTTTGAATGGAAATGCGATGCGCTTAATGCGCCTTCCCGTGGGGCGGCGGAGCGCTTTGGCTTCAGTTTTGAAGGCATATTTCGTCAGGCTGTTGTCACGCGGGGGCGTAATCGAGATACTGCATGGTACTCAATCATTGACGCTGAGTACCCGACACTTCGACCGGCCTACGATCTGTGGCTCGATGAGCGTAATTTCGATAACCAGGGACGGCAGATAAAGCGCCTTGGAGAGCTGATGGAAAGGGCATAAACAAGCGGTAATAGTGCGTATATATAAGAAAAAGAACGTGTTAACTTTTTTCTCCCCAACTTCTAATTGATTATGTGTGTGTGGTGAATGGGGGAAATCAGGGTTATTCATAGGATGCTCCCCAATATAGCCTTAGGGGGAGTACCTAATTATCTCAAATGATATTTTTCACTGAAAGTGCTCAGCTATGTCAATTTCTTGGTCTAGTGCCTGAATAAGTAATAGTAGGTTTTTATTGTTTTCTTTTTTGACTTGATTGCTGGGAAACTCCATTTTTTGATGGCATTTATCATCTGGTCTATATTGCTGTAGTAAGGTATTGACAAAAATACCTCGATAAACATCATAACTACTTGTTCCCATACCCAGACGATATAATCCTTTAAGTTTATATAAGCTTACCGTTTTTATATTAATATCTAATATTTTTGCAATTTTCCGAATTGATAAACTACTTGCTAACATGAGTAGGACTCTTCTTGATTGTTTTCCTACTCCATAGTTTGATAGCATTTGATAGATATAGATGTTGACATGATATATTAACTCGTCAGCATTAGATGGAAGAAGGGGGGTAGGATGGTTTTTATCAATATCAGGTTTAACAGCTTCAGGTATGATAAAGCTTGATAAAATCGGCAGGATTTTTTTTGGCGTGTTATTCGTCCATTCAATAAATTCAATATCCATTGGTAAAAAATAGAATGGAACTACGCGGTCGGCATAGTTAAATTTTTGGCCAAAAAATAGTATTCGTCGCTGCTGTAGATAATGTGTTAATCTGGATAATAATATGACACTTTCATGCGGCAGTATTCCGAGGATTACTGGCGCAGTGGTATATGCCTCCAATAATTCTATGAGTGATTCTGGCGAGAAGCAGGGCTCAATCTGGGTGGCGGGCGAAACCTGATTATACAACCCCTCGATCGCATAAGTTTCAGGCCATTGTAGTGCATAAACGATGATGCATTCACTATAGCTAAGGTTATTCATCACCTCCCTCCGCTTTTGCATTCCGCATCATAACAAGGGTTTGCCACACATCTTTGCTACCTGACATACCATTTCCAACTCGTGAACGATAAGATCCCATAATCGTTCTCCGGGATTTTGTATCTGGTAGGTACGAACTTTTTGTTTTGTTCTTCATTGATTCAATGATGACGCGTTCTACCCATATTTCATTACATGGGTGGCGCATTCCTGGTTGTGTCTGCAGTCGTGATCGAAAATGAATATAGTTAGGACGACTTAAAATATATGATAATTGGAACGATGCTCTTCGTTCTGGCATAGAAAAAGCCTGAGCGATGTCGTTACGATTAACCCATTTTTTTTGTTGCTGGCACCATAGGGAAATAATGATATACAGTGGTTGCTTTGCGTATTGTGAAACACTTTTGGGTATAATTGCATTGTGATAATTTATTTTTTTTAGTGATTTATTTTTCATGCTATTATCCTATTTAAAACAGCAATGTTGTTGTTAAAGTTTGTTCAGTTCTTATCTTTACGACGTTTGGGACAAGGTTAGTTTAATAGGGTTAGATATAAACATTTGTTTTATGTCAACATCCTGGTCCTGTTCTTTGTTTACTGAGAGAGCTGTAGTTGAGTTATCTATTAAATAGCGAATAATCACGTACAAAACAGGCATGCAGTAGATGTCACCTTTCAGACCTTCTTTTACTATTATTCTGCCACTTGTTCTAAAACAACTGAAAAGAAGTTGTCCATTAAGTTGGTTATTAATTAAATCAATAATGAATTTTATTTCAACTTTATTGTTGTCTGGACACAGTATTAGTTCCATCAATTTTAATAAGCGATTTATCTTTCTGTCACCAATAATCGCTCTCCACTGATGGAATTTACCAATATTCATATCGCTTAATTGCATTTTTGATCTATGTAAAACTTCGATCCAAAATGTTTCCAGCTGTTTCTGTTTGATATTATTCATCAGCGCACCGTGTGCATTAAAAGTCAAAATAATTATTGTGTCATGAAAACATCCTATTAATAGTATGGATAATATTAAAAGCAAAAAATATCAATCGATAAGATAGGTGACACGCATCAAAATGATAGAAACAGACCTCTGCTATTTAGCATAAATATTTGAGCAATAGAAATGCCCGCGATAAAAGGCCTCAGCATAGTTTTGATTGCTTTATCGCAGGTTTATAACCTCGAACGATAAAGGCAGGTTTTGTCAGAAGTATAGATAGATAGCGTTTCAACTAAATCATTCTGGAAGTTATCTATATCATTGTTTATCAGCGATATTCTTAGTTTTGGTTATTGGTTTTTGACGTGATGGTTAGCGTTCTACTCGTTATTATCGATCGTAAAGATCGATTTTATTTGTTGTAAACATTATACAAAAAATGATTAGGCTTTTTAGCAATGCTACGAAGTGACGGTTGGTTGATAGCCCGAGTTTTCACACACTGAATAACGCTCCCCGTTAACCGATAAGCAGAACAGTATGTCAGGTTTTATCTGTCTAAATTGCCTAAATGAACGGACTGAAAAATGAATAAAGTAAACAAGTTAATCTTATCGGCCTGCGTTGCTGGCGGTATGGCGAACGGTGCATGGGCAGCAGTCCCAACAGGTGCTGATTATGGCCATGGTACCTTACACTTCACTGGTAGCGTGATTAACTCTCCATGCAGCATTGCCCCGGGAGACGAAGATATTGACGTTCCACTGGGTCAGGTTGCCAATAAAGTTCTGGAAGCTGGTGCTGGTTATTCTCTCACACAGCCAATCACAATTCATCTGCAAAACTGTGATCTGACTGCACATACGGGTGTAACCAGTGGTACTGGAACCATCGACTATCCTGCATTCTCTAAAGTGTCCGTCCAGTTTGCGGGTTCTGCCGATGCGACAAATGCAGATTTGTATGCAAATACGGGTACTGCTCAGGGAGTAGGTATTCGTCTGATGGATACCATGGCGGGAAATATACCACTGGCGGCTAATGCTGTCTCAGCGGATCATGGTCTGACATCTGGCGATAATTTACTGAAATTTGGTGCCCGTCTGGAAAAAAATGGTAATGCAGTTGCAACAGGAACCGTTGCTGCTGATGTTACTTATGCAATGAACTATAAATAAAATATTACCCGTTACCTCAAAACCGGGTTCGTTATCTATTAGTTGAAATCAGATAATTATATGAGTATTAGACCTGCATATCTCGCATTGCTTCTGGCAATCTATTTTCCTGTGGTGAATGCACGGAGTGTTGAGTTTAATACTCATCTTTTAGATACTGATAATAAAAAGAATGTGGATTTGTCAGCCTATTCTAAAGAGGGTTATGTTGCCCCTGGTGAATATATTCTTGATGTTGTTCTTAATGGCCAGACGATTAAAGAACAACAGGTTGTTAATTTTTATTTAAATCAGGATAAGAGTAACAGCTTTGCCTGCCTTACGCCGTCATTGATTGAGCTGATGGCGCTCAAAAATGAAGTCAAAGATAACCTGTCATTTTACCCGGGAACGCAGTGTGTCAATCTTACTGCCCCTGACAGCAGTGTCGTATATTCTCCTGACAGCCAGACTTTATCTGTGACGGTGCCACAGGCCGACCTGTTGTATCAGGATGATGAATGGTCTCCACCTGCTCAGTGGGATAATGGAGTCAACGGTTTTATTTTTGACTATAACCTGCTTGGCAGCCGCTATATGCCGCACCAGGGGGATACCAGCAGTAATTACAGTTTATACGGTACGTCAGGACTGAATCTTGGTGCATGGCGCTTACGTTCTGATTACCAGTACAACACGACCAGGGGAAGTGGCGAAAACGAGTCATCACTGACTTTCCCACAAACGTACCTCTTTCGTCCCGTTCCTTCACTCTAGGCCAGACTGGTGATGGGGCAAACGTATCTCAACTCCGATATTTTTGACACGTTCCGTTTTAGCGGAGTATCACTTGCCAGCGACGAGCGTATGCTGCCCCCGTCGTTACGTGGCTATGCGCCACAGATAACCGGGATCGCACAAACCCATGCCCAGGTTACCGTATCCCAGAATGGACGTATTCTCTGGCAGTCTCAGGTACCTGCGGGTCCCTTTGTGGTGCCGGGATTAAGCGAAACGGTCCGTGGAAACCTTAATGTGACCGTCCGGGAAGACAACGGTCAGGTACATACCTGGTAGGTGAATACCGCCAGCGTCCCGTTTCTTACCCGCAAAGGAAACGTACAGTTTAAAACCTCAGCAGGGAAACCTCTGGTCTACGCTGGTAGCAGCCACACCGTTGAGCCGCTGTTCTCAACCGGCGAGATGACATGGGGAGCATTTAACAATACATCCCTTTATGGCGGCTTTATTGCCAGTGATGGCGATTACCGTGCGCTGGCTCTGGGCGTCGGCGAAAACATGGGGATACTTGGGGCTGCGTCATTTGATGTCACACAGTCGGTGGCACAGATACAAAACCAGCCTCAGCAGACCGGTTACAGCTACCGTTTTAATTACGCTAAAACCTTCGATAAAACGGGCAGTACTATCGCATTTGCCGGGTACCGTTTTTCTGAAAAAAGCTTTATGTCGATGAGCCAGTATATAGACCGTTCGAATGGCTACGGTTCGTCACTGGCAGAAAAACAGAGCTATGTGCTTACGTTTAATCAGTCCATCAGCTCACTCGGGCTGAACGTTCTGTTCTCCGTGAGTCATCAGAATTACTGGAACAGTAATGCCAGTGAGAACTATACCGCATCACTGAATAAGATCTTTAACCTTGGTCCTTTCCAGGGAGCAACTGCTTCACTGTCTTTGGGGCGTAATCGCACCTTACTTAATGAACAGGATAATCAAATTTATCTTTCATTAACCCTGCCCTGGGATACCCGACGGCAGGTTAGTTACAGCATGCAGCACGACAGTAACGGGCGTATGAATCAGACCGCAACCCTCTATAACCGCCCGTCGGATAAAACCTCCTGGAGCCTGGGAGTCGGTCAACAGCGTGATGAAGGGCAGCAGGAAGGTACGTTGCTGAACGGCAATATTCAGACAATGACGCCATACGGGCAGGGCAATGCGAACCTCAGTATGCTGAGCCAGCAGTACAGGAGCTTAGGTCTCAACTGGTATGGTTCCTTCACGGCCACGCGTTATGGCGCCGCGTTCCATCAGAATATGGCGGAAAACGATCCCCGGCTGATGATTGATACCGGGGATGTCGCGGGGGTACCTGTTGATAATGATAACGGTGTTACCAACCGCTTTGGTATCGCGGTTGTACCGGCTGGCTCAAGCTATGAACGCTCAGACATTGCCGTTGATATTACTGCCCTGCCTGCAGATATCAGCGTGTCGGGTAATGTCATCAGTAAAGTGCTGACCGAAGGGGCGATCGGATACAAGAAAATTGTGGCCACGAAAGGCGGTCAGTTGATAGGGACTATCCGCCTGGCCGATGGTTCGTTCCCGCCCCTCGGTACGCAGGTGAAAAGCCACAAAGGTAAGGTTCTGGGTATTATCGGCGATCAGGGTTTTACCTACCTTTCCGGGATCAGCCATGACGATCGCAATGATGTCAGCCTTGCCTGGTCACAGGGGCAATGCAGATTACAGCTTCCTGAAAATTCGGACCTGACGTCGGGTGTACTGTTGTTACCCTGCCATTAATGGAGATAAGAAGTGTTATCTAAACGCGTTAATAAACTGTTTGCGTCGCTTGTTGTTGGTCTTTCGCTGGTCAGTGCCGGTACTGCTAATGCGGCTGTAAATATTGACCGGACCCGAATCGTTATGGGAGGGGCTGACAAATCACTGGCAATCACGTTGACCAATCAGAGTAAAACCCAGCCTTATCTGGCACAGTCATGGATCGATGATGCCAGCGGCAAACGCTCAGAATCATATTTACTGGCGTTACCGCCTTTACAGCGAATTGATGCTGGCAAAAAAACGCAGGTCAGAATTATGGCCTTACCGGCTACGGCTTCTCTGGCTAAAGACCGGGAAACACTTTTCTACTTTAACGTCAGAGAAATTCCGCCAAAAAGTGACAAGGAAAATGTGCTGCAAATTGCCCTGCAGAGTCGGCTGAAGCTGTTTTATCGTCCTGATGGCATAAAGAAAAAGGCCAGTGACCGTGTTGAGGAAAAAATCACGGTAACGCGTCAGAATGATAAGCTGGTGCTAAATAATCCAACGCCCTACTATATTACACTGGGGTATTTAGGTGCAGATAATAAAGGGAGCTTTCCCGGGTTTGACAGTATTATGATAGCCCCTTTCGCCTCGCAGGATTTTAACGCTAAATTTAATGGTGACACCCTGAGTGTAGGATATATCGATGACTTTGGTGGTCTTCATATTAATCAATATCATTGTGCCGGTACACTGTGCAGTCTGAAAAGAAAATAATCGGCCCTTAACTCCATAATATTTATTTTCCATGCCAATGGAGAAGCTTCGGGGGTATCACATGTTAAGAATTATATTGCTGTTATTTATTTTTGGCGGTGGCTATCTCACGATATTTCCGGCCAGAGCAGCACTCCCACCTAGCGGTGCCAGCTGTGCTTTCGGTGGCGGAGGTCAGTTGAATCTGACTATCCCAAAGATGGCAATTCCTGCAGATACGCCAAATGGAACCGTTCTGTATACTTCACCTAAAATAACTACAAGAATACATTGTGAGGCTCAGGTACGGACCCGAATCGTAGTTGCAACAACGGCAGATTATAATGAATTTCTAAGCAAAAGAAATGGTGTGAGACTGACCGTTTATATTGACGGGGTTGCATACGATAGTCCAGGGACTCGGGATATTGGTTACACAAGTTACGGTCCTAATGCAACTTTAGATAAGGATGTACCTATATGGTTTGATATCAAAGTTGATAGTAGTATGGGGCAAATTCCTGTTGCGGGAACATTGTTATCTGGCGGGTTTCAGAGTATGTATGTGATGCCTTACTTTGATTATGCCGCCCCAAGGGGAATCATTAATCTGTATACCCCGAATATAACCTATATCCCCTGCACAATGGACGTGTCGGTTATCCCAGATACGATTGACTTTGGCGCGGTTAAAATGAGTGATATGGAAAAAGGGATGAAGTTACAAAGGAAATTCACCACGTTAATTAAGAAGAGTAAAGGGTGTACCATTGCTGTCAGCGCACCATTTGGTATTAATATGTACTTTGACCCAGCCACTCCGGTGATTAATGCGGATGGATCTCTCAACCTGAATAACGGGTTAGGATTATCAATTTCAGATACTTCCGGGAAATATATTCCTTATAACAGCGCCTGGAATATTGATGATGTAAAAGTGGATTCAATCCTGAAAAACTATTTCACTGCAAACTTACAAAAGGTATCGGGTCAGGACGTTAAAACTGGTCCTTTCAGCGCTGACGTAGTAGTAAGGCTTAATTTTTACTGAAATTCCAGGCCGCTCTTTCGTCATACGGAATGACGACAACAATAACCGGAGGCAGTATGGCACTCCCTCCGGTTTCAGAATTATTTCTGTCGCGACTCAAGCCAAACCAGCGCCAGCGTGGAGAGTGCGCACATCAGCAGAATGCCGACAAACCAAAACAGATACCACATCGTACAGTCCTCTCTAGTAAAGTTCGTGATTGTGGCGGCGGATCGTTTCTACGTTGATTCGTCCCAGCATTTTGTAATAACTCCACACGGTATAAAGCAGAACGATCGGTAGAAAAATCAGCACAATAACCAGCATGATACTGAGTGTCATCTGGCTGGAGGTGCTGTCCCACACCGTCAGGCTGGAGAGCGGATACGCGCTGGAAGGCATCACAAATGGAAACAGGGTGATTCCGGCGGTGAAGATCACGCAGGCCTGGGTCAGTGAAGCGCACAAAAATCCCCATACGGTCCGACGCTGCCCGCAGGCATAGATCGCGAGCATCGGGAAAATCATGCCAAGCAGCGGAATAATTAACAGCAGCGGTGACTGATAAAAATGCGCCATCCACGCGCCCGGTGAGGTAGTAACCATTTTTAATAGCGGGTTGGAAGGGCCATTAGGATCCTGAGTAAGTAGCACATAGCCGTCGATCCCCGTCCATAGCCAGTAACCGGCTAACAGGAAGCAGAGCACTATTAGCATCGCGCTGCGACGGGTAGCAGAGAGCGCGCGTTGCTGAAGAATGCCGTCGGTCTTCAACTGGAGCCACACGCCCCCTTGCAGAATAACCAGCATCAGGCTTAATGCGCCGCACAGCAGGGCAAAGGGTGAGAGTAACTGCCAGAAAGTGCCCAGGTATTGCACATGAAGCTGTGGTGTGAAGATAAAAGGCACGCCCAAGAACAGGTTGCCGAACGCGACGCCGAAGATAACAGGAGGGACCAGGCTCCCGATAACCAACCCGGTGTCCCACATAGCACGCCAGCGTGCATTGGCTATTTTGCCGCGATAATCAAAGGCCAACGGGCGAAAGAAAAGGGCGCACAGCACCAGGATCATCGCCACATAAAACCCCGAAAATGCGGCGGCATAGACCCGCGGCCAGGCCGCGAATAATGCACCGCCCGCCAGAATGAGCCACACCTGGTTGCCTTCCCAGTGTGCCCCGACGCTATTAATCAACACCCGTCGCTCATCATCGTTTCGCGCGATCAGCGGCAACAGGCAGCCGACCCCCATATCAAATCCGTCAGTGATCATAAAGGCCACCAGAATGATGCCAATCAGCAGCCACCAAATGAGCCGCAACGTTTCATAATCCAACATGATTGTCTCCTTTATCCCTGTTGTTGCGCTGGTTGCTGGTTATGCATTGCATCTGGACCAAGGCGTGCGTATTTCTGCATCAGGTAGACTTCGGCAATTAAAAACAGGGTGTAAAGCGTGAGAATGAGCCCCATGGAGAAGGCCAGTTGGCCTGCGCTTAACGCGGAGTGGGCGTACCAGGTCGGCAAAATATCCTGAATCGCCCACGGCTGACGGCCAAACTCCGTCATAAACCAGCCAGCTTCGATGGCAATCCACGGGAGCGGCAGGCTCCATAGCGTCATGCGCAGTACCCAGCGATGCTGGTCGATACGCCAGCGTAAGGTCTGTATCAACGCAATCGCCATCACTAGTAGCAGAAGTGAGCCGCATGCAATCATGATGCGAAAGCTCCAGAACACGGGGGCCACTTGTGGAATGGCGCCGCGTTGCGCGGCCTGATATTGCGCTGGTGTAACGTGGTTCATGTCAGGCGCGTAGTTCGCCAGCAGGATGCCGTAACCCAGATCTTTCTCCACAGCGTGAAAAGCGTTCAGTACCTGAGGCGTGCGGTTACCTCTGGCGATTTCCTGCATCAGCAGCCACGCTTCCCGGCCCCGCTGCAGGCGGGGGAGCGCGTCCGCCATCAGGTTTTTCAGTCCAGGAACCGGCGTATCTAACGAGTGGGTCGCAAGGATACCCAGCAGGGCCGGTATTTTCACCGCGAAGGCGTTACGCTCTTGCTCCTGCTGCGGCCAGGCGATGACATGAAAGGGCGCGGGGGCCGGTTCGGTTTGCCATTCGCCCTCCATTGCCGCCAGTTTTACCGGCTGGAGCTGGGCGACCTCATAGGCTGAGCTATCACCCAGTTGTAGCGTGCCGAGGATAGCCAGCGTGCCAAAGACGGAACCCACCGCGAAGGAACGCCGGGCGAACTCGCGATTGCGACCACGCAGCAAATACCAGGCGCTAATGGACATCACAAACATGGCACCGGTGACATAACCGGACATCACGGTATGCACAAATTTCACCTGGCTGACGGGGTTAAAGACCAGCTCGCTAAAGCTGCTCATCTCCATGCGCAGAGTATCAATATTAAAGTGAGCGCCTGTTGGATATTGCATCCAGCCGTTGGCGTTGAGGATCCACAGGGCCGAGATATTGGAGCCAAACGCGACCAGCCAGGTCACCAGTAAATGCTGATACTTGTTTAAGCGCTGCCAGCCGAAGAAGAACAGTCCAACGAAGGTGGATTCAAGAAAGAAAGCCATCAAGGCTTCCATCGCCAGCGGAGCGCCAAAAATATCGCCTACATAGTTGGAATAGAGCGACCAGTTAGTACCGAACTGAAACTCCATGGTCAGGCCGGTTGCCACGCCGAGCGCAAAGTTAATACCGAATAGCTTTCCCCAGAAACGCGTCATGTCGCGGTAGATTGTTTTGCCGGTCACCACGAACAGGGTTTCCATGATGGCCAGCAAAAAAATCAGCCCCAGCGTCAGGGGAACAAACAGAAAATGGTACAGCGCGGTCAGCGCAAACTGCCAGCGCGATAGGTCAATGACGTCCCACATGCGAACTCCATCAGGCATTAGAGAGTGAATAGGTAAGGAACAAAACGCCAGACCCGCAGTAGAAAAGTACGCGGGTCTTAAAGAGGGGGATCAGGCAGGCGGGCCGGATGCCAGCCAGCCGCAGACTTCATTCAGGCGCTCGAGCGAGTCGAGCAAATCTTCCGGTGCGGCCAACACCAGTTCCGGCAACGGACAGATCTCATAACTCTCAAGCAAAAGCCCTTTCAGGGTATCCAGACAGCGAACATGCCAGACATGGCGCAGCGCCGTGGCGTCGATTTGGCTCTCGCCGTAGCCGATGGTGCGGATTTGAATGCGCCCTTCGCCACACAGGCGGGCGAGGAACAGGCGATCCGCGTCGCTAATCGGCAGTTGGGTGAGGTTAATGCTATGGGGTTGCGTTGCCGGATCGCGCACGTGCGCCAGCAGTTCCTGGGCCAGCGTCAGGCCATTCATCAACCCATCTATAGGCGGAGGCAGCAGGCTATCGTCCGGCAGCGTATTGATTGTTGCCGCCTGCCACAGCGCCCGTGGCGCACTACCTGCTTCCAGATGTTCCTCCCATTGCCCCTTGTCATTCTGACAACGCCCCCGCCAGATGCCGCAGAAAATCGACTCCTGAATCTCGCTCGCCCTGCCGTCAGCATGCTGGATGCGCACGGAAACTTCGCCTTCGCCGAGCAGTGTATTCAGAAAGGTGAGATCGTCTGCATTGAGCGCGGATAAATCCCATCCCAGCACCTCCTGTTTGGTGGGAATTCTCCGGGCGAGCTGGTGGCGTACGTCGGCTAACAATGCCATTACCGCCGGGCTGTGCGGACAGTTTTCCAGTGATGCCATGCTGGGGTCGCTGTTGACCTGACAGGTGAGGGGCAAGGGATTCATGTTGAAGCTGTCATCGCCCGGCTGCGTTCCCGGTCCCAGCAGATGAAAAAAGGAATCGCTCATCATGCAGACTCCGGCGGTATACGTTCTTCAACGAGGGGACGCATCAGGGTGAGCAGGTCGGCCCACGAGTGGATGCCGCTGAGAATGCCGCGCAGCTCGCCTTGGGTAAATACCAGGGTTGCCGGGAAACGGAACACGCCAAAGCGATCGCCGATCGTCTCGCTGTGTTCAAGATCCGCCATGGCGATGTGCCAGTCAAACTGGGGAAACGCGCGGAGCAACTCGGCAATCATGACCGGGTTATCGCTGACTTCCGGCGTGCGGCGGGGATCGCTACTGAGCAGGACCACGCCATCACGCACGCGGGTTACCCAGTCATCCAGTTCAGATGCCGTCAGAGGTTGCCAGCCCTTAGCCAGCATACGTTGCCACAGCGCAGCAAATGGTTTGTCATTCAACATGCTAATTATCTCTCCAGCGTTACGCGATACTGACGAATACGCACGCCTTCATAGTTTTCCATCGACAGACACTCATAGTTCAGGCAACGTGCTTGATCGCTTGTCTGTGGCGCAATGCCCCACGCGGCCAGTTGCGTAAGCGCGGCCTGTTCCGCCGCCGGGAGCTGTGCGCGCGCGATGTCGGTCAGGCTGCCGCCATAGTCGTCCAGCTGTACTGGCTGTAGCCCAACCAGAGCGATGTGCGCGGGGAGATGACCGCGAATATCCGCCAGAGCCAATACTTCAGAGAAGCTGTTCTGATGCAGACTCATTTTTTTGGCGCTGAGGTAGCTCGGGACTTTTTCACCGGCGTAAGTTTGCAGGGTTCCCGGCTCAAGTCCGTAGTCGATGGCGTCCAGCAGCAGCAAATGGCTGGCCTGCTCAACGTAGCCCAGCAGATTCAGTCCCTGCGTGCCGCCGTCGACAATCTCTACCCATTCTGGCCAGTGATAGTGGGCGTACAGGCGCTCGGCGAGGCGAATACCAAACCCTTCATCCGCCCACAGCAGGTTGCCTAAACCCATCACGATGACGTTAGGTTCGCTCATGACGCCTCCTTGTCGTGCTGGCCTTTGGGAAATTTATGGCTACGAAAGCCGTTAATCATGGTTGAGATGACGGTCTCGTCAGACATGATGTCTTCACGAATCGCCATATACACATGGCCTACGATGAAAGCGGCGATGAACCACATCCCCAACCGATGCCAGCTGTGGATATCGAGAGAGTTCCCGCCGGTCCAGTAGAAAAACTCCGTCACATAGCGGAAAGGGGTAAAAATGGCGTACTGGCTATGTTCGCTGTATAAGGCAAAACCGGTGAGGATCATAAAAACGGAAAGCAGGAAATAACCGCACATCGCCGCCTGCGCGATGGGGTTATGACCGATATCATCTCCCGGTTTTTTTTCCAGAAACAGATACCAGCGCACCACCGAATACGCACCCTGCCACCAGCTGCGCCGCCAGACCGGCACGATAAACAGTTCACGTGAATAACGGTTACCGACGAAGGCCCAGTAAATGCGCATCAGCAGTATCACCGTGAACACCATGGCGGTGGCGAAATGTACCAGTCGGATGTCGCCCATATAGAACAGATAAGTGGCCTCACCGCTGACCGACGGCAGCGGTCGGCCAATGAAGTATCCGGTCACCATCAACACCAACATGCAGCCCACTGTCAGCCAGTGCCACAAGCGTACTGGCGCTTCAAACACATAGTGGCTGGTGGCGGTATCGCGCGCCTCCCCGACGCGTGGGGATGTTTTTCCAGTCATCGTTCCGTTCCTTAACGCTTAGCGAACCTGGACGGCGATAAGTTCGCTGCCGTCGTCGCCGAGTACATGGGTTGAACATGCCAGGCAGGGGTCGAAGCTGTGCAGGGTGCGCAGGATCTCCAGCGGTTGATCCGGTATCGCCATTTGGGTGCCCATCAGCGCCGCCTCGTAAGCGCCAATTTGTCCCTTCGGATCGCGCGGGCTGGCATTCCAGGTGGTCGGAACCACGCATTGATACAGGTCGATCTTCTGGTCGCGAATCGATGCCCAGTGGCCTAATGCTCCGCGCGGCGCTTCGGTAAAACCGATCCCGCGACAGTGCTGCGGCCAGCTTGCAGGCTCCCATTTTTCGGTATTTGCGGTCGCCAGATTGCCGTTTTTCAGGTTGGTCATCAGCTTGTCGAAGAAATATTGCAGCTTGCTCACGGCCCACTGCGCTTCGTGCGCGCGGCACAAAATACGCCCCAGCGTTGATTGCATACCCGACAGCGGCAGCTTGAGGGCAGACATCATGCGATCCACGGATTCAATCGTGGCGGCATCCCCTTTGTGATAGGCAATCAGCGTACGTGCCAGCGGCCCAACTTCCATAGCGTGTCCGCGCCAGCGCGGGGCTTTAATCCACGAGTAGCGTTCCTGTTCGTTGAGCTGTTTGATATCGGTATCGCTGCCTTTGACATCGCCCGGGTTATACCAGGGTTCAGTAATCCCTTCGAACGGATGACGACCTAATTGATCGTCCGGATAACGATACCAGGCATGATCGACAAACTCCTGAATTTGCTGCTGATCGTCCAGATCCACCGGCATGACGTTGTTAAAATCACCGTTAATCACCGCGCCGCCAGGCATCAACAGACTCTTGTCGCTGAAGTCATTGGCGATATCCGGGAACGCGCCGTAGCTTAAAACGCACTTATCAGAAAGCCCGGTGCCAATCTGGCTCCAGGGTTTATTGAACTGGCCGATAGCCAATGCGTCAGGCACCATGACATTGTTGATGAAGTCGGCGGTGCGGGTGATGATCGACTGCACCAAGTTCAGGCGTTCCATATCGACTGCGCCAACCGCGCCGCTCTGATCGATATTGATAGCGCATGGCATACCGCCGACAATCCAGTTCGGATGCGGATTCTTACCGCCAAACACCGTATGGATTTTGATGATCTCGCGCTGAAAATCGAGCGCTTCCAGATAGTGGGCAAAGCCCATCAGGTTGGCCTCTGGCGACAGCTTGTACTGCGGATGTCCCCAATAACCGTTGCGGAAAATCCCCAGTTGACCACCTTCGACAAATTTCTTCAGGCGATTTTGAACGTCAAAAAAGTAGCCCGGAGAAGACATCGGCCAGGCTGAAAGGCTTTGTGCCAGCTGTGATGTGGCGCGCGGGTCTGCTTTCAGGGCATTCAGCACGTCAATCCAGTCCATTCCGGCTAACTGGTAAAAGTGCACCAGATGGTCGTGGCACCACAGCGTCGCCAGCATAATATTGCGAATGATATTGGCGTTGTCGGGCACCTTGATGCCAATGGCATCTTCAATGGCATAGACCGAAGCGAGCGCATGTACACCGGTGCACACCCCGCAAATTCGTTCGACAAACGCCCAGGCATCGCGCGGGTCGCGCCCTTGTAGAATGATTTCCAGCCCGCGGAACATGGTGCCGCAGGAAACTGCGTTGGTGATGATGTTCTGCTCATTAATGTTCACTTCACAACGCATATGGCCTTCGATGCGCGTGATGGGGTCGACAACCAGGCGGCGACCGGCATTATTGACCGTATATCCCTGGGTTTGATACGAATTGCTCATGCCTGTTTATCCTTATGGTCTGGCGACTGTTGTCCGGCGTCTTTTAATTGCTGTTTGTGGCGGTTGTGTTGATTGACGGCGCTGGCGACCGCGTGGATGCCGACACCGGCCGCCACGACGCCAAGCGCGGTGAGGCCCACGGTATCGGCGGTTGAATGCGTTCCCATCTGTGGAATATCGACCACGCGGCTGTAGAACGAACCGCGATCCCAGAAGCCGTTTTCTGAACATCCCAGACAACCGTGGCCGGACTGGATGGGGAAGGAAACGCCGCCATTCCAGCGGGTGGTGGAGCAGGCGTTATAGGTGGTTGGCCCTTTGCAGCCCATTTTGTACAGGCAATAGCCTTTGCGAGCGGCGTCATCGTCCCAACTCTCAACGAATTCCCCGGCATCAAAGTGGGCGCGGCGGTAGCATTTGTCGTGGATACGTTGACCATAGAACATCAGCGGACGCCCAAGACGGTCGAGTTCAGGCAGCCTGTCAAACGTTACCAGGTAGGTAATGATGGCGCTCATGACATCCGGAATCGGCGGGCAGCCGGGCACTTTCACGATCGGCTTATCGGTGATCACCTTATCGATCGGCGTAGCCTGGGTGGGGTTAGGCCGGGCTGCCTGCACGCAGCCCCAGGAGGCGCAGGTTCCCCAGGCGATAATCGCGCTGGCACCTGCGGCGGCTCGTTTTAGCTTTTCAATAAACGGACGCCCACCGCTAATGCAAAACATCCCTTGCTCGCCCAGCGGAGGGTTGCCTTCGACTGCCAGAATATATCGGCCGTGGTAGCGGCTCAGAATGTCTTCAAATACCTCTTCGGCCTGCGTTCCGGCGGCGGCCATCAGGGTGTCGTCGTAATCGAGGGAAATCAGGGAGAGGATGACGTCTTTGGCAAGTGGGTGAGAGGAGCGGATAAATGATTCGGTGCAGCAGGTGCATTCCAGCCCGTGGATCCAGACTACCGGGATCCGGGGTTTGTTCTCCAGTGCCCAGGCAATTCTGGGCGTCATTCCGGCTCCCAACCCCAGCGATGTAGCGGCGAGGCTACAATATTTGAGAAAACTACGTCTGCTCACGCCTTTGCGGCGCATCGCCTGATAAAAGGTCTCCTCGTTATTCGTATTCATAACACGCGTTTCTTCCCCCGTTGAGTTCTGGCGCATGCCGCCAGCGATATCTAAAAAAGCGTATCCGATCGGAGTAGAGAAACAATGCAAAGAGTGTGGTTATGTCCTATTGCGATATTTTCGTGCCTGTTATCTGTTTTTCGCTTTCCAGGAATAAAAAAACGCACAGGGGGGACCGCCCTGTGCGTCGGGTTTATCGCGGAAGAACTTAAACCCCAAGGCGATCGCGTAGGCTGTAATATGCCGCCCCCATGGCGGTAAACGGAATGCGCAGGCTCCGGCCTCCCGGGAACGGGTAGTGCGGCAGTTTGGCAAACGCGTCAAAGCGCTCGGCATCTCCGCGCAGCAGTTCGGAAATCAGGCGCCCTGCCAGGTGGGTACAGGTCACGCCGTGGCCGCTGTAGCCCTGCATATAGTAAATGTTGGTATCAAGACGGCCGAACTGCGGCATGCGAGACAGCGTTAACAGGAAATTACCGGTCCAGCGGTAATCAATTTTTACCCCCTGCAATTGCGGGAAGGTCTTCAGCAGTTTCGGCATTACCAGACGCTCAATATCATCCGGATCGCGAGCGCCGTAGACTACGCCACCGCCGTACAGCAGGCGGTTATCGCCGGTCAGACGGTAGTAATCGAGTAGGTAGTTACAATCTTCCACACAGTAGTTTTTCGGGATCAGCGAACGCGCCATCTCCGCCGACAGCGGTTCGGTGGTTAACACTTGCGTGCCGCACGGCATGCTGCTTTTTGCCAGCGCAGGTTCCAGTTTGTCTCCGAGGTAGGCGTTGCCCGCGACGATCACAAAGCGGGCCGTCACCTGGCCTTTTTCAGTGCTGACCACCGCCGGGCTGGTGTGCTGAATACGGGTGACTGGCGACTGTTCAAAGACGCGCCCACCGTTCAGACGAATGGCGTTAGCTTCGCCAATCGCAAGGTTCAGCGGATGAATATGGCCGCCGCTGTGGTCCAGCAGCGCACCGACATATCGATCGCTGCTGACTTCGCGGCGAATTTCGCTGCTGTCTAACAGTTCAAGCTGCGTGTTGCCGTAGCGTTCCCAGTTCGACTTCTGCTCTTCCAGCGTTTCCATCTGCTTGTGGTTCAGCGCCACAAACAGCCCGCCGGGGCGATAGTCACATTCGATCTGATAACGCTTGATGCGTTCGCGGATGATATTGCCGCCTTCAAACATCATGCTGCCAAGCATTTTGGCGGCGTCCGGGCCATAGGTACGTTCGATAACGTCGATATCGCGACTGTAGGAGTTCACCAACTGACCGCCGTTACGTCCGCTGGCCCCGAAGCCAATACGCGCGGATTCCAGTAACACCACGTCATAACCCATTTCCGCTAAATGCAGGGCGGAGGAGAGTCCGGTATAACCACCGCCCACGACGCAAACATCACAGCTAACCGATTCGCTAAGGGTCGGAAACGGTTCGTATTGATTGGCGCTTGCGGCGTAATAACTGCTGGTATGTTCAGTCATGATTAAGACTCCAGGGAGATCCAGATGGTTTTCAGTTCGCTAAATTTTTCCAGCGCATGCAGGGACTTATCGCGCCCGTTACCGCTTTGCTTATAACCGCCGAACGGCACGGTCATATCACCGTCGTTGTAGTTATTCACGAAGACAGAACCGGCTTTCAGGCGACGGCTCATACGGTGGGCGCGCGATAAATCGCGGGTCCAGACCGCAGCACCCAGGCCGTAGTCACTGTCGTTGGCTAGCGCCAGGGCTTCGGCTTCACTGCTAAAACGGGTGACGACCAGTACCGGGCCGAAGATTTCATCACGGCTAACGTGGGCCTGCGGTGCGGTATCGACAAAAATAGTCGGGCCGATAGCGGCCGGATGTACGTGGCTGCGGCCATCCAGCGCCAGCGTGCCTTGCGCTTCGCCGTCGCGAATAAAACCGTGCACGGTGTCAGCATGCGCATTGTCGATAAGCGTGCCCATCGTGGTTTCCGGATCCAACGGGTTGCCAGGCTGCCAGTTTTTCGCCTGCTCTTTCAGCAGGGCGATGAACTCGTCGGCAATACTCTCTTCCAGCAGCAGGCGCGTTCCGGCGATACAAACCTGGCCCTGGTTATAGAAGATACCTGCCGCTGCATTAGCGGCGGCTTTCGGCAGATCCGGGCAGTCAGCAAACACGATGTTGGCACTTTTACCTCCGGCCTCCAGCCAGACGCGTTTCATGTTGCTGTCGCCCGCGTCTTTGAGGAGTTGCTTGCCGGTGCGGGTCGAGCCGGTAAAGGTGATCACATCAACATCCGGGTGCTGTGACAACGCCTGGCCCGCTTCGTGACCATACCCGCTAACAACGCTGAGAACGCCATCGGGCAAACCTGCTTTTTTAGCCAGCGCAGCCAGGCGAATGGCGGTCAACGGTGATTTTTCGGAAGGCTTGAGGATCACGCTGTTGCCCGCCGCCAGTGCCGGGCCGAGTTTCCAGCAGGCCAGCAGCAGAGGAAAATTCCACGGGACGATGGCCGCAATCACGCCCACCGGTTCGCGGACAATCAGCGCCAGATCGTTCACCGAGGTGGTGGCAACTTCGCCATAGACTTTATCAATGGCTTCGGCGTACCAACGGATAGCGCGGGCCGCGCCGGGAATATCATCACGCAGGCTATGGCGAATCGGTTTACCGGTATCGAGCGTTTCCAGTAGCGCCAGCTCCTCGTGATGCTGCTCCATTAAATCGGCGAGTTTGTGCAGTGCCGCTTTGCGCTCTGCGGGTGAGGCTTGCGACCAGTCTCCGCGTTCAAACACGGTACGGGCTGCGGTGACCGCGCGGTCCACATCCGCTTTTTTACCGCGGGCGACTTTAGCCAGAGGACGTTGTCCTGCCGGATCCAACGTAATAAAGGTTTCGTTATCGGCGGCGGCGCAATATTCGCCGTTAATAAATAAACGGGTTTCTGGTGAATAATGGCTGGCTTTCTCACGCCAATATTTAAAATTCTGAAAGTTCATAGCTACTCCTTTTATATCAATAAGATAAAGTTCGTTGCTGATCTTTTTCAGGCAAAATCAGGCTGCACGATGCCCCAGGGATGTACCCTGTTAATGCGCGTTATTTAAGAAGGCCTGAGAAACTCAGGCCGCTACTTATTAGAAAGTGGTGGGAGTGTGGGCACTGATGATGCGGCAGATCCCTGCCGAGGTGTTGCTGAAGCTGTGAGGTATGCCGGTATTAATGGCATAACTTTGCCCAGCAACAAGAGGATACGTTTGACCGTTGATGGTCAGTATCACTTCACCTTCCAGTATTGTGCCAATCTCTTCACCCTGGTGTTTAATTCTCTCCCCGGTTGTCGTGCCCGGCTGATAGGTTTCAAACATCATTGCCAGCGTACGATTCGGATTTCCGTTGTGTACCAGCTTCATGGATACTCCCTGACTCCCGATCTCAATCAAATCATCCTGATTGATAACCACCTGCGGTTCGTCAGGCTTTTCCGGTTCCGCGAAGAACTCGGAGAGCGACAGCCCATATACTTTCAATAGCTTTTGCAGCGTACTGATGGCAGGACTGACTTTATCCTGCTCTATGGTGCTGATGGCGCTATGCGTTAACCCAGACAGTTCGGCGGCACGACGCTGCGAAAGACCCAATTGCTGGCGGATCTCTGACAAACGTTTACCCGGCGCCAGGCCGTCATCGCTCATAATTGCATTTCCTTAACTGTAGTGGTCAGAGTCGCTGTTTTTCAGCGAGGTGGTTCTGACAAGCGGTGATAAAACCTTCAAGTAACAAACGCGACAGGGCGTATTCGCTACTGTTCCATTCCGGGTGCCACTGCACGCCGAGCGCGAAAGGATGGTCATGCACGCTGGCTGCTTCCACTAATCCATCCTGCGAGCGTGCTTCCACGCGCAGCTGCGGGCCAAGGGTTTTTGCGCCCTGACCATGCAAGGAGTTAACCCAAAACGTGCTGCAACCTGGTATTAACTGAGATAGCAATCCTCCCTGTTGAACCTGGACTTCATGAGATGGCGCATATTGCTGCTCCACCGGGAGTTCCGCATCTTCACGATGTTCCAGAAACTGTGAGTGATCGCACAGGCGACGATACAGAGTCCCGCCAGTGGCGACAACTAATTCCTGTAAGCCCCGGCAGATGGCGAAAATGGGAATGCGCCTTTCGAGTCCGGCGGTAATTAGCGCCATGCTCAGAAGATCACGCCCGGGATCGGCGTCAGACTCATCGCCATTTTCACCATAGAGGTGCGGCTGCACATTGCTTGGGCTTCCTGGCAGGAAGATACCATCCAGTTTCGGTAACAGCGCGTTTAGCAATTCGGGTTCCGCGAGCGCATGGGGAAGCGCTATCGGTAATCCACCGGCATTTAATACCGCATTCAGGTACTTTTCTTGCAGAGTCTGGGTCTGGTGACCCTTAAGCCTGTTCCTACACATCACTACACCAATAACTGGCTTGTCAAATATATTGCCCATGATCGACCTCACGTTTTGGAATAAATTATTGCCAAACGGTTCCTTGTTGTGCCATTCCGTTCATTATTTTCTCAATCTAGCAGCGAAATAACCTTCCAGCAAACTTAATTTAACATTTGACAAACAATTTGTTTGCATCCAGAGTCGAAGGGTGGACATTATATTTAACAGTCAAATCACAGAACAGCTTACCAGGCCAACGGCGGTGAATCATGGAAACCAATATCGTAGAAGTTGAGAATTTTGTTCAGCATTCTGAAGAGAGACG
The DNA here is from genome assembly GCF_002042945.1 of Citrobacter sp. A316. Lineage (NCBI taxonomy): Bacteria > Pseudomonadati > Pseudomonadota > Gammaproteobacteria > Enterobacterales > Enterobacteriaceae > Citrobacter > Citrobacter sp. A316. The sequence goes on along the minus strand of NZ_MVFZ01000019.1, from coordinate 7,361 downwards.
AAGTAGCGCGTTTGCACGCGAAGTTAAGCAGTATCTGGAACGCTATCCTAATACGCAGTATGTGGATGTGCTGTTAACCGACCTTAATGGCTGTTTTCGCGGTAAACGCCTTCCCGTTGCGGGATTGCATAAGTTAGAGAAAGGCTGCTATTTCCCGGCATCCGTTTTCGCGATGGATATTCTGGGCAATGTGGTGGAAGAGGCGGGATTAGGTCAGGAGCTTGGTGAACCGGATCGGACCTGTGTACCTGTGCCTGGTACGTTAACCCCTTCGGCTGCCGATCCGGAATTTATTGCGCAGATGATGCTGACGATGCTGGATGAAGATGGCGCTCCCTTTGACGTTGAGCCGCGGAACGTTCTTAACCGACTCTGGCAGAAACTTCGCCAGCGCGGTTTGTTCCCCGTCGTAGCGGTAGAGCTGGAGTTCTATTTACTCGATCGTAAGCGCGATCCCGAAGGTTATTTGCAGCCGCCGTGCGCGCCGGGAACGGACGACAGAAATACCCAAAGTCAGGTTTACTCGGTTGATAACCTGAACCATTTTGCTGATGTGCTGAACGATATCGATGAACTGGCCCGTTTGCAGCTGATCCCGGCTGACGGCGCGGTGGCTGAAGCCTCCCCAGGGCAGTTTGAAATCAACCTCTACCATACCGACAACGTGCTCGACGCCTGCGATGACGCACTGGCGCTGAAACGTCTGGTACGGCTGGTGGCGGAAAAACATAAGATGCATGCCACGTTTATGGCAAAGCCTTATGAGGAGCATGCCGGTAGCGGGATGCATATCCACATCAGCGTCATGAACAATAAAGGCGATAACGTGCTGGCCGATGCGAATGGCGATGATTCTATGTTACTTAAGCGTGCGCTTGCCGGGATGATTGATCTGATGCCCGCGTCAATGGCGCTGCTGGCGCCGAATGTAAACTCCTACCGCCGCTTCCAGCCGGGGATGTATGTTCCGACTCAGGCTTCCTGGGGGCACAACAACCGTACGGTGGCGCTGCGTATTCCTTGCGGCGACCGTGATAACCATCGGGTTGAATATCGCGTAGCGGGGGCTGATGCCAACCCGTATCTGGTGATGTCGACCATCCTGGCGGGGATCCTTCACGGTCTGGATAACGAATTGCCATTGCAGGAAGAAGTAGAAGGCAACGGACTGGAGCAGGAAGGGCTACCGTTCCCGATCCGCCAGAGTGATGCGCTGTGGGAGTTCATGCAAAACGATCATCTGCGTGAGTTGCTCGGGGAGCGGTTTAGCCATGTGTATCACGCCTGTAAAAACGATGAGCTTATCCAGTTTGAACGTCTGATAACCGACACTGAAATTGAGTGGATGCTGAAAAACGCCTGACCGTTGTACAGGTCATTGAAAAAGAAGTCGCATCATGCGGGCTGAGCGGAGCCAGCCCGTAAAAATTGCAGGAATACCTGCCATTTCCCGGATGTCGCGTAATGGAGCGCGGGCGACAACGGGTCTTCAGATAACCGACAGAGTTTGTGACGAGGAAATGTGATGATGCCAATGTTTAAAAACCCGCCCCGCGTGAGCATCCATGGCTCCCGCAGCAAGTACGGACCGCATCTGTGCCGTACAACATTGATGCCTTTCTTATGGCTTTCCTCCCCGACACGACCCAGGTCTGCAGTACCCACGTTTCGAACGCAGATCTGGACTCGTCGCGGGGAGGGAAGCTATGTCGACTAATTCTTCTGCGGATCTCTCTGCTCAGCCGGGCAAAGCACAGCTGCGTAAATCCCTGAAGCTGTGGCAGGTGGTGGTGATGGGGCTGGCCTATCTCACGCCGATGACGGTGTTTGACACCTTTGGCATTGTTTCGGGTATCAGCAATGGCCATGTTCCGGCCTCTTACCTGCTGGCTCTGGCAGGAGTACTGTTTACTGCCATCAGTTACGGAAAGCTGGTGCGCCAGTTTCCACAGGCCGGTTCGGCCTATACTTATGCGCAAAAAGCGATCAACCCACATGTCGGGTTTATGGTTGGCTGGTCGTCACTGCTTGACTACCTTTTCCTGCCGATGATTAACGTACTCTTGGCGAAAATTTACCTTTCTGCGCTGTTCCCTGGGGTTGCTCCTTGGATTTGGGTGGTGATGTTCGTCGCGATCCTTACCGCAGCCAATCTGAAAAGCGTTAATCTGGTGGCGAACTTCAATGCGCTGTTTGTCCTGGTGCAGGTCGCAATAATCGTGGTGTTCATTTTCCTTGTGGTACAGGGGCTGCACAAAGGGGAAGGGGTCGGGACCGTCTGGTCGCTGCAACCGTTTGTCAGCCAGAATGCGCATTTAATCCCGATTATCACCGGGGCGACCATCGTCTGCTTCTCGTTTCTCGGCTTTGACGCGGTGACGACCCTCTCTGAAGAGACGCCGGATGCTGCGCGCACCATTCCAAAAGCTATTTTCCTTACCGCGCTGTACGGTGGGCTGATCTTCATTGCCGCCTCATTCTTTATGCAGCTGTTCTTTCCGGACATTAGCCGATTCAAAGACCCGGATGCGGCGCTGCCGGAGATTGCGCTGTACGTCGGCGGCAAACTGTTCCAGTCTATTTTCCTGTGTACCACCTTTGTGAATACGCTGGCGTCAGGTCTGGCGTCGCATGCCAGCGTTTCGCGTTTGCTGTACGTGATGGGCCGCGATAACGTCTTCCCGGAGAAGTACTTTGGTTATGTCCATCCCAAATGGCGTACTCCCGCGTTGAACGTCATCATGGTCGGTATTGTGGCGCTGTCAGCTCTGTTTTTTGACCTGGTGACAGCCACGGCGTTGATTAACTTTGGTGCGCTGGTGGCCTTTACGTTTGTTAATCTCTCGGTGTTTAACCACTTCTGGCGTCGTGAAGGACGCAAGCATACCTGGCAGGAGAAGTTGCACTATCTGGTATTGCCGATGGTCGGTGCCGCCACGGTTGCCGTACTGTGGGTGAATCTGGAAGTTACATCGCTGACACTGGGTCTGGTATGGGCCGGCGTTGGGCTGGTGTATCTCGCCTGGCTGACCGGACGTTTTCGCAAACCGCCGCCGCAGTTTGACGCCGCGAAAACCGAACGGGCATGGGAGTGATGGATACGGAATCGGTCGACGTGTTTGGTTGAGTTGGCTTAAAAATGAAACACGGTATGTCGCGGCAAACGATCGCGGCATACCTGCTTTAATTAATGTACTGCTTACTTTAGGGAATAAAAAAACCGGCACGGGAGCCGGTAAGTGAATCAATGTAGGAATATCATTATTATTATAATTACTGAATTATAATTCAGCCAACTCAATAGGAACGGGTTTCCCTATATGGTATCCCTGTAACCAACCAATACCCATCGTAATTAGCATCTTTTCAATTTCCTCATTTTCAACAAACTCAGCGACTACTTCCATGTTTTTGAGTTTTGCTACTTCGCAGAAGGATCTGACAGCGCATCGACTAAATTCATCGGTCAGTATATTACGGATGAAGGAGCCATCAATTTTCAGAATATCTGCATCTAACGTTCGTAGTCGTGAATAGCTTGACGCTCCTGTGCCAAAATCATCAATAGCAATTTTAGAACCGGCTTTACGTAGTGCTCTCAGAACATCAGTGACATTAGCGTTGTCAATGATATCTGACTCAATGACTTCAAAGATTATACGTTCAGGTGCGATTGAGTATTTTCTAAATAGTGTGAAAACATTATCAAGAAAATCGATTTTATTAAGTGAATCTGGCGTCAGATTAATGGAGAAATGACTGTTCGGGTCAGATTTCTGCCGTGACTGTATAAAACGAAATGTTTGCTCTATGACAGTGATATCCAGCGCAGGAAGTAATCCTGCCTCGCGAGCAACCGGTAGGATGGTATCTGGAAAGATTAACTTACCATCAACCATTTTTATCCGAATAAGTATCTCGTGATAACGTGTCAGTCCCGTGGTTGAAACGATCGGCTGAACAACCAGCATCGTTGATACGATGGGTTGAGCCATAAGCTCAAACGACTTTCTGTCAATTGCTTTTTGCAACATATGACGAATGACAGCCTGACTGACAATTTTATCACCTGGCACTTGCGGGCTGAGTAACAACGGTTGCCCCTGCATTAACGAGATGTAGCTTTGGGTATTAAGATGCTTAATTGCTTGAGATAAATTTTTAATCAGGTTTTTCTCGGTGGTATATGCCACACCACAAGATAGCCCTAATTGGTAGTCCTTCCAGATAAAACGAAAAGAGTTTAGCTCTTTGTAAAAATCAGGAATGTCAGGGACAGCATTAAGGCGAAGAATTATTCCATGACCTGGTGCGTAATAAATATCACCTGTACCCTTAATCAATTTACGTACATATGCGCTTAGCGCTTTTACAAATTCAAAACGGAATTCTATTCCATGAGTTTGCTCAAGCGTATTCAACTCTGTACAACGGATGTAACACAAGCACTCTGTTGCGTGTTTACGGATGTCCATTTGCAGGGCCTGAAAGTTAGGCAGTCCGGTGTTAGGCTCTGATCTAAAAAGTTGTTTGAGGCGGCGGAGATATTTTCGGTTACGGACTACAAGTACACCGGTAACAACAATCGTAAGAGAAAAGACAAACACTATCGTTGAGGAAATCACGAGACTGTGTAAATAACTATTATAGTTAGCAGGCGGAATATAACTGTTTATATAATATCCCAACAGGATGAGCATTGTTACCCAGACAGGGGATATAAAAGCATGGCCAATGCAGATCACTCCCCATAGCATTACTGGAAGTAACCACAGTAATGAATAGTCTGTAAATATAAGAATATCTTCTCTGATGACGATCAAAGCGGACATAATGCAGAGTAACAGCACCAGCCATAATACTTGATACAGGATAGGAGGGCCGGATTTTATCAACGCCTTCACTTGTCTGGTGTATAGAATGCACCATGCAGGATTTTGAACGCTTCTAAGCAACAGATAACAAAAAGGGATGCCAGTCAGGCAAGAGTTCATCAACCACTGTAAGTTTATTAATGTTTGCAGTGTAAAAAGGTTTGCGATCGGTGCAGAGGCAGTGTTCGATTGGAACCAGTGATCAATCGAGATGAATAGTAAGGCGTTGAAACACACGAGCCAGATAATACGCAGGATTGTAAGCTGGCTACGACCAAAGCTAACCGCGCCTCGTTTGCCTGTCGAGAAAAAGTAGAGTGTCTGGCTAATGAGAGCAGCCAGTAGCTGAGCCGTTAGCGTGAATACCGAAGATAAAGAGTAAGAGTAAAGCGCATACAAGAAAAAGGCACCCAAAATGGGCAGCGCCTTTTGCCGGTATAAAACCAGCAGTGCAGAAATGAGAGGTAAAGTGAGATCGTAAAAATGCAGTGTTATACCCGCAACATCCTCCTGCTTACTGAGATGACCAGCGACCAACTGTAATGCAAAAAACGCGATGCCGACACAAAAATAGTCTCTAAATGTATTAATGAAATTTATATTTTCCGTTTTTCTTAGCAATATCATCATTCGCAATTCTCAGTGATTTATCACCGTTATCGATTTAAGCTATCTACTTAAAGCAGGTTAGACTGGAGGTTTGAAATGTGTATTTTTGGATGTTTTCGCTAATTGAAAACCATTCTAAAATATGTTACATGAATTTTTTAAAGGTAACCCTCGATAATTTCCCTGTGTTTCACAACGCAGGGGAGAACAATCTTTGTGGCTGTGCTGATAATAAAAACTCCGTCAGCAGCCATTATTTAAGACAGAATATACGATCGATAATAACGATCAATATAAATCTTTTGATAGATTTTATCGATAGGTTTAGCAGATCATAAATACCACGAAAGATCGATGAAAGCTATTAAAGTGTTATATTTTAATGGTACTTATTTCGCAAATGTTAATTGAATGCTTTGTTTATTAAAAATTAACCTACGGAGGCATCTTTCTAAGGGAATCATTCTGTCATTGTGAGGAAAGTGAGTTTCCCCACCTTCCCACAACACACTCAATTGTTAATCATTAACGAGGCTGCTGCTGCGTTGCGCAGTGAATGCCGCCGCCGCCAGCCGCAATGCCATCAATGTTCAGTTGTATAATTTCACGATCGGCAAACAGCTCCTGCAAAATAGCGTGGGTATTACGATCGGTGCGCTTATCGCCAAATTGCGGTGCAATGACGGCATCATTACACAGATAAAAATTGATATACCCCGCGGCGAAATCATCACTCGCATAAGTCTGGCGGATGGTAGAAGGTCCTTCCAGCGTGACTACCTTCAACCGGCGGCCTTTGGCATCCGTGGCGGCCCGTAATATGTCCAGATGACGCCGGGTGATCGCGTAATCAAAGGAAGACGGATCCTGCTCAAGACCCGCCACCACCGTACCCGGATGCGTGAATCGGGCATAAAAATCTGTATGGCCGTCGGTAATATCCTTACCGGCAATACCCGGCAACCAGATGATTTTCTCCAGACCTAGCAGTCGCTTAAGTTCTTCTTCGCATTCGGCTTTGCTGACGCCAGGATTACGGTTGGAATTAAGTACGCAGCTCTCGGAGATGATTGCTGTACCTTCACCATCCACCTCAATACCGCCACCTTCCAGTGTTAGCGCCGAGCGAATAAACTCGGCCTGAACGTAATCAGTAACGAATTCAGCCACATCGGCATCGCGTTCGTGCTCTTGCTTATTCCCCCAGCCATCGAAATTAAATCCCACACCGCCGAGCGCACCGCTGGCGCTTTTCACAAACACCGGCCCGGTGTCGCGGATCCACAGATCGTCTATCGGCTGAACCAGAAGATTGACCGACGGTCCGCACAGACGCGCGGCGAGTTCGCTGTCTTCTTTGCGTACTAACATATTCACGGGTTCAAATGCGGCGATGGTTTTGGCAACTAACGCCAGGTTTTCCTGCACCACCGGCAGCAGATGAGGTTCCCAAATCTCCGCACTGGCACCAAACGCCATCCAGGTTGCCGCATGTGGTGCGCCTTCATCCGGCATTTGCCAGCGGCGGTTCTCTGTTGCGCGGGCAAATTGGCTAAAACTGATGCCTGTCATACCGGCGACTAGCATACTCGTTGAAGTCACCAGACCTTGCCTGACGAACGAACGTCTTGTCATCATAGGGTTAACCTTTGCGAATATTCATCTGATATTGGATGAATAAAATAATAATAGAGAATTAATGTTCTGCGTATTTTAAATATTTAATAATAAATAAATTGATCGCGGGTAAATTTCATGTGGAATATAGCACAGAAGATATATGTTGCAATCTCTTAGTTTTATATGATAAGTGAAATTGACTACTATTAAAATTTCTACACTATATATTTATATATAATTTATATTTATCATTATGAA